>NZ_JAIP01000011.1:0-11380 GCF_002924605.1 Petrotoga sp. SL27
ACTTTTTCTTAATCTAAAACTGCATCTGGATTATTTTCTTCTAGGTTCATTACTACTTTATTAAATAGCATTAAAACACAATGAAAACAAGCATTAATTTCACTAATTTGATTCCTCAACATTCTCAATCACTTCTCTCACAGCTCTTATTGCAGTACCAATTTTGATTAATAGAGTAATAGTAATAATGCTTCCTATAAAGGCTAACAACCAATTGTAGCGAAAACCTATTTGATCTGCGATATAACCACTTACCAAAGGGATAGTGAAACCAAACAAGGATCCAGCAGCAGAAATAGCTGAAATATAAGATGCTCTCCTCTCACTTGGAATGAGATCATGAACCCATACTGAACTAGCGCTCATATCTATGCCCAATCCCAATTCGATTAAACAGGCTCCTATGTAGAAAGCAACAATTGAAGTGTGAGAAGCGATTGTAATAGAACCAATTGCAATTAAACCTTGCCCCATTATTGATACTTTCACACCTTCAAAACGCTTTAGAAGTATGCCTGCTAAACTATTTCCCATGGCTAAAACTACAAGAAAAATGGCCATTGTAAAACCTAAGTATGCAGTAGGCAATTTAAGCTCTTTGACCATATATAATTGCCATATCATTACAAAGGTCTGGAAAGCAATTCTTCCTGTCATAGAGTAAATCAAAATTAATCTCATCGTGGTACTTTTAAAAATATCAATTGTGTTTCGAACAAGGGCTTTCCTAAATGAAATTGCCCTATCTCCGTAATTTTCATTTAAAATGAAAATAAGAATGATGGATGTCCCAAGGGCCATTATACCAGCAACCAATAAGGGAAAATCTGGACGACCAATTGCAAGAACAGAGGACAGTAAAGCCACAATGGCACCGAATATTAGTGAAATTGCATTTGCATTAGGAAACACTTTCGCTTTTAAATGCGATCGACCTTCTTTAGTAATTTCATCTACAAACCAAGCTCCTGGAGTACCACTAATCAACGATACGCCGATTGCCCACAATAAAATACTCAAGATAAAAGTGAATAGATTACTTGCTTGGAAAAATACCAGTAAACCGATGGACCATATAAAAAATCCTAACACTAACGATCTTTTCCGACCGTATTTATCAGCAATGTTTCCAGTTGGAAAGTCAAATATACTTAATGCTATTGAAGAAATCGCTAATACCTGTCCGATTTGAAATGAAGTTAATCCCCTTATACCCATATGAGCAACATAGACAGTCCCAAATAATTTATCAATACCCTCATAAAGCATAATAATAAAATAATATTTCATTATTGTAGAACCAGATTTCATTGATTTACCAAAACGCCCCATAGGTCAGACCCTCCAGTTTTCATAAGATTATTGCCTTTAAAAACTCTAAAATCTAATATATGGGGTCTCTTTTCCCTCACTTCCCACCCCTTATGACCTCTATCCTTAAACCTCTTTACAAAGTATGTCGTTGAACTGTTCTTCACGGGAGACTTTCTCTACGCTCCCCATAAATTAATGACAGCTTCTTTGTTCTCTCTCCCAAAGAAGGATAGAATCCAAAAAATAACTACGCCGATAATTGACATAATCCAAAGAACCGTATACGCCCAATCTATAAAAAATATAAGAAAAGAAAAAAGATAAAAAGGTAATGTTACAAAACCTAAAAGCTTATTGAAAAAGGTATTTGAAGAAAGCAACGAAATCTCGCCTTCTCTTTGTATCCCCCAAGCCCCAGTAGATGCAAATAAAGAAAGGATCAAAACTGAGCCCAAATTCGAAAATCCAGCTTCATAACCGAATGTCTTTAAGATTATTATTGATACTAAGAACGTAAAAATTGATAAAATCATTCCAATAATAGCTGAAAACAAAATATCCTTAAAGAAAACTTTTTTCAGCGAGAGATGAGTCGATGCGATTGCTTCGAGAAAACCACTCATCATTTCCCTCGTATTTTCACATATCCCAAAAATCATGGTAGTGAATAGTAAAGATACAAAGGGTAATAGAACTTCTAAAGATAGATAAGGATTAACGATTCCAATAAAACATGCCATACCTATCATCATAGCCAGGCTTACAATCAAAGTTTTTATTCCCTTTTTTAAAAAGATGAGATTTTTCCACAATATGGCATCTATTTTTATTTTCATAGTTTTGTTATAGCCACCTTTTCTTTATTTATTTTTCTAATGATTCCTAAGAAGATAATGATCAAAATCGCTGAAACGATCAGTGTTATTATAACCATTAACCTAAGTGAGTAAGTTAAGAAAAAAGCACTCAGATTCAAAAAGAGGACCGCAAATATAAAGACTCCTGAGTTAATAAATGTGGTAACCGTGATGTTTGCAAAGAACCAGTAACAACTCCCCACCAAACCCTCTATACTAAAGACAAAGGGAACCGCTATTGCTAAGATCAGAAGATTATTTATTGAAGGAATTACAATTTCATTATACATTATCCAGGAAATGAATGTTGAAATAAAAAGGATTATCCACCCCAGACAAAGGGAAACAATCGTTATTAAACGTGCCTTAATAAGAAGTATTTTTCTGACTGAATAATGCGTGGCAAGGATACTTTCTAACGATCTATCTGAAATTTCCATAAAAAATATTTTGTTATTTAAGTTAAACCCAACGATTAAAGGAATCAATAGTATTAGATTTGAATAACTTTGCTGAAATTTTTCAATTGATATTAAGGATGAAATAGCTATAAATAAGCCAAGTATTATTGAAAAAAGAAAGGAACCCTTGGATTTTTTTAAAACAGTGAGATCTTTCCATAGGATTGCGTTCATCTTTTCACCCCTTTTAATGCTCTCGTTACAAGGCCTTTTCTAGCTTCTGGTTCGGATTTTAATAGCTTTAAATATAGATCTTCCAACCCTTCTTCTTCTGTTTTCATCTCCTGAACTTTTACACCTGTTTTTGCCAGTACTTCAAATATTCTTCCAGAATCATTCCCTTCGATGTAAATCGTATTACCATCGATTTCTATTTTCATTTCTTTACTTAATTCTTCTACCCAAGGCCCAATTTCTTTTACTTTTACCACTGTTCTTCTGGCACTGAAGCGACTTTTTAATTCTTCATAAGAACCTTGTGCTACCATCTCGCCATGGTTTATAATCGCTATATTCGAACATATCTTTTCTACTTCTTCAAGATCATGTGATGTCAGAAATACTGTCTTTCCTTCCTTTTTGAGAGCAAGAAGCATTTCTCTTATCAACGTTCTTGCTTCAGGATCCAATCCAAGCGTAGGTTCATCGAGAAAAATTAAAGTGGGATCACAGATAAGAGCCCTGGCAAGGGTTAATCTTCTGGACATACCATGGGAATATGTGGCAACGGGTTTATCCTTTACTTTCCACAACCCTGCAAAAGTAAGAAGACTTTCAATCCTTTCTTTCCTTTCACTGGGACTAGAATCTTCATAATATATCCTGTCAAAGAATTCCATATTTTCATATCCCGTAAGGATGTAAGATACACCCAAACTCTCAAGCATGAAGCCTATCTTTTTTCTCTTTTTGTCATATTCCTTTGATGTAACATCAACACCAAATACCTTTATTGTACCTTTAGTTGGTTTTAAAATGTTTAAAATTAGTCTCACCATGGTTGTTTTACCCGCACCATTAGGTCCCAACAATCCAAAAGTTTCTCCTTCTTTAATTGAGATGTTTATATTCTTCAAAGCAGGCTCTTCTTTTCCTCTGTATTCTTTGCAGAGATTTTTTATTTCTATAATATCCATCAAATCCATCTTCCTCCTAACAAAGTGGTCGATACTTGTAAAACTTGCTCCCTGATTTAACGGTCAACTTGCCAACCAATTACTTTTTTTATACTTCTGAATTTTTTGCTTGTTGAAATAATTTTTGCGTTTCTGTGTTTTACAAACTTCTTTTGGGCTCGCCACGCCATTTTTTTCTTATTCTAACATCAATCTTTTACCAAAGATATCTACGAAGTAGATGATTCCTAATATAGCCATTAATCCCAGAAATATCAAAATAAGATTTTGCCAATTTTCTAAAATAATTAACTTTTTCCACAGATTTCCATTCATTCCCACAAAAATTAAGAATAAAAAAAGAAGGATTCTAACTATGAATGGGTTATCAAACGCGAGAAGCCCTATTCCAACTAAACCACTAAGTACCGCCGACCAAATCGGAAAGGTTATCAATACCGTTAAAAGTATTTCAAAATTAGCAATTACTCCCATAGAAAAAATGTTTGTTATATATTGCACAATAATTCCCCATAACATGAATACCTGTGTGAACAATAATACTGCCAACATTTTCCCCAAGAATATTTCTTTTATATTTAAAGGTGATGCCAAAAGGTATGAGATATTTTTATTTTCCTTCTCTTTTTGAAAGCTGATCCAACCAAATGTATAAGGTACGAAAAAAGTAACCGTAAAAGATGAGATAAGAATAGGGTTAAATTTATTTGAACCATCCAAATTAAACACTATTACAAAGATTGTAATAGCCGTCAAAAGCAACAAAAATTGAAATTGTTTCCTTATGAACGTTCGTAACTCTTTTTTAATTAGGGCTCTCATCATTCTTCGTCCTCCTTCACGATATAAGTATATATATCCTCAAGCGTTACTTTCTCTTCTTCCACCCTTTCGACATCTATTCCTTTATTCACGAGATATCGAACTACTGATGATGGACTTATTTTATCTCCAGAGAGTATCAATTCTTTTTCCCCTATTACATTTACTTCAGAATCCTTTGAAATCTCATTTACTATATCCTTGGGAATTTTACTACTTACCTTTATTGTTACACCCATTCTAACTCCCAAAGCCTCTTTCAATTCTTCCATATTTCCAGTTACAACTATTTGCCCTCTTCTCAAAAGTATTATCCTTGAACATATTCTTTCTATATCGAAAAGATCATGAGAGGTAATTAAAAGTGTTTTTTCTTTATCATGTAAGCTTTTTAAAAATTCTACCATGTTTTTCCTGGCTACAGGATCAAGATTGGACGTTGGTTCATCCATTAAAACAATTGAAGGATCATGCAAAAATGCTCTTGATATGGCTAACTTTTGTTTCATACCTGCGGAAAGTTCCTTAACTAAACTTCCCTTATTTTCATAAAGTCCCCATTGGTTTAGTAATGCTTCTCCCCGTATTTGGGAAACCTCATATAATTCACTCCAGAACTTTATATTTTCATCAACGGTTAAATCATCATATAGACCAGGTCCGTCCAAAATAAAACCTATCTTTTTTCTTTCGCGCTTGGTCATCTTATCAGTATCTACCCCTAAAATTTTTGAAACCCCTTCAGTTGGTTTCAAAAGTCCTAATATTATATTTAGCAGGGTAGTTTTTCCTGCACCGTTTGGCCCTATCAATCCTACAATTTCTCCCGCATTTATTGAAATATTTATATCTTTCAAAGCTTCTACCCCGTTTTTATAAACCTTTCGAATATCTTTTAATATTATTGTTTCCATAAATCTATTCCCCCCTTCCAAATATTATTTCTTTTTGAACAATTCTATAAATGCATTATAATGTCTTTTAAGTTTTTATCTGTTATTCTGAGCATCTTTCACATACTGCTTCTTAAATAACTCTCTGTAACTTTCATTCTTTTTGTATAATTCTATGTGTGAACCGGAATCCACTATAGTACCGTTTACCATAAAATATATTTTATCTGCTTTTATTATTGTTGAAAGGCGATGAGAAACCAATATTATCGTCATATCTTTTTCCTTTTCCTTTAGACTTTCAAATATTAATTCTTCGGTACGTGAATCCATTGCAGAAGTAGCTTCATCCAGCAACAGCACCTTAGGGGGATGTAATAATATTCGAGCTAAATTGACTCTTTGCTTCTGCCCACTGGATAAGAGCAAACAATTTTTATTAAGAGACTCTGAAAATTCTGTTAGTTGTGTGATTTCTAAAATCTCATTTATTATCCTTTTTTCAACTTTTTCACCTAATAAGATATTCTCTTCTATACTTGCATTGAATGTAAAAGGAGAACCTTCTACATATTTAATATTTCTTCTTAAATCTGCAAGATCATATTGTGAAAGTTTTAATTTATTTAGCAATATTTCTCCTCTTTGCGGTTTATATAATTCGGTTAACAATAAAAGTAAAGTGCTTTTCCCCGTTCCGGTTGATCCAACAATGGCTATCTTTTCACCTTTACTGATTTGTAAATTTATATTTTTTAATATATAATTATTTCCTTCATATGAGAAGAAAACATCGTGAAAATCTATTGTAAATTCTTTTGGAAAGGGCATTCCTTTACGTGTTTTTTCCTCTTCTTGGTTTAGTAAAGTTTCAATTCTATTTATTGATGGAAAAGCGGCAGGTGTGGTAGTGAAGAGAAAAGCTAAGTTCCATACTGGGACATATAGCCTTCCAACGAATGTAAAAAAGGCGATCAGCGTTGGAATATCTACTAAATCCCTCATTGATAAAATTGCACCTATACATAAGATAATAATCGGTAAACCCTCTTCAATATACATAGTTATACTAGTATATAGTTTTTCATAAAAGCTTTTGTTTTTCATAGAGTTATTCCAATTTCGGATCTTGTTTTGAAAAAGATGGTAAAAATAGGTAGTTTTTTCCAATAATCTTATGATAATTGAGGAATTTATCCCTTCTTCTATTGATTTCACAACGTTATCGTTTGCCTCTCGTTCTAACAAAGACATACTTTCCATCTTTGGTTTGAACTGCTTTTGGCATAATAAGTATATGGGCAAGGAACAAACAAATATTATCGCTAAATAAGTATTTAATTTAAAAGCGACATAACATCCTACCGAAAATTCAGCTATTGCCTGAAAAACAGATGTGAAAAAAAGTGCTTCTTCTCCAACTATGTCAATATCAGAGGTGAATCGCGCCATCAATTCACCTGATGGCTTCCTTTTATGGTACGAGGCAGGTAATTTTAGAACCTTTAGATATAATTTCTCACGCAAGCTCCCTTTCACTAACAGTTTCAAAATGTCTCCTTGATAATCACTTAAAAACCAAATGAAACGTGTGAAGGAATAAATAGTAAGAATCAGTAAAGCTGTAATTAAGGCACTTTTCATCCCTTGCCCATCGTTTATTGTTGTAATTTCTTGCATCAAGTTTTCAATTAAAAATGGAGTCACGGCTACTAGTGGTATAAAAGATAAAATTAATATGAAATTTATGAATAACTCTTTTTTAAAACGAGAGACCTCTTCCCAAAGAAAATACAAGGCGTGTTTATATTTCATTGAAGGTCCTCCAATGTAACAAATTCTGAGTTATATAATTCGTTAATGAAGAAAACTTCATAGGTTTCAAGTGTTTTTTAATTGAATTCAAATATGCATTGATAAAGTATTACAAAGGAACCATCTGCTGTTTCTTTTTATGTTTTTGAAGTGGAAAGAAGAGAAGTGTTCATCAAAATTAGCAACAATTTTTAATTGAAAAACGCCCATTTAGGGCGTCTTTTCAGAAATTATTTCAGTATTTACACTACTACATACGATATCCGATCTTTTACCCTCTTTTAATGACTATTAATGATCTAATATGGTATCTAAACAATTATTTTGTTAGATATACTGATATTATTCCTCGTTACGTTTATTTTTTGCTTTTCCTTTTCTATATGGCGTTTTATGAGTTATGGCGTTATACCACAGTTTCTTCTTATAATTATTAAGTTTGTCTTTTAATCTTTTGAAAATATTATTTCCCTCTTTTTTTTGTGTGTGCAAGCATTTTCTTTTTCATAATCATCATACCCCTTTACAAATATGTATTTACTGCTCTTACAAACTCTAAAACTTAATCTATGGTGCCCTTCACCTCGCTCCCACCCATTATAAACTCTATCCTCAAATCCCTTTAATCTGGAATCATTAATACTACAGTCTCTTTTGTTATCTTTTTTCCGGCTACTACTGTGAAGAAAAATAAAAATATCCCTGCTCCTAACAGTATTGCACTTACTAAATGAAAAGTGGTTCTTTCCACTGACTGTTGAATTATCCATTATTCTCAAGTAAAAGAACTTTCTGTCTCAGCATCTCAAATTTGTTTCTTCCATACATTATCCTTTTAATAACTTTCAGTTTATTCACAGAACCCTCTGCCAGTCCATTGTTGTATTCATATATGATAGCATTTCTAACCGCTTGAATATCCCTTTTTAAACCGTTCACAAATTTATCTATCTTTCTGATTTTTAGATTACTAGCTTTTTCTATCCATTCTTCAAGTTTTTCAACGTTCTTTGATTCTAACAGATGTTTGAATTCATTTACGAGGTTTATTATACTTTCAATAACGGGGTATCTTTTAATAATCTTTTCGTACACTTCTTTTGAAAGAGCTTCTACTTCTTCAACTGGTTTGTACAGTAGTTTGATTAAATCTTTTCTTTTTACCCTTATTTCTTTTGAATCTTCAACTTTTAAATTTCTTTTTGCTAAATATATTCCAATGTTTGAATAACTACCTGTATAACCTTCACCCCTTATTGTTTCAAATATCTCTTTGTTTGATTTTCCGTTTCTTTTTAATACTTGTATTTGCCTTTTATATGGGTCCAGCATACTTGGGAGTCTTTTCCCTTTGTTCATGTTTGTGGGAGAGAAATTATTATCTAAATATTTATCCACAGTACTTCTATGTATGTTCAGTAATTTTGATTGCACTTAAGTTTTGCCTTTTCTTTTTCAGAATGAACCACGTTTTTGTTTTCATCAACCATCTGTTCAAAGTCCTGATCTTTTGTTTCTCCAACAACCAAAGAGGTACTGAACTTTTGATAGATGTGCTCTTTGCAATAATCCGTTAGATTTTTTATTAAATGGGACTTATCCGATATCTGAAGAGCGCAATCGGCCCATAGCGGACTTTCACCGCTTAGCTATTGCGCCTGCTGGCGCACCTAAAAAAGCGATTAAAATTTTTAATTTTAATCGCTTACAATCTAATAACCACTACTAGTGTATCTTTTTAAACATCTCATCCATATACAACAACTTAATATAAAAAAACCTATACCAAATAAAATTGTTCCTATAACCAACAAAATATTATCTTTTGTTGGCCCTTCAATAATAACAAGACTAGGATAATATGCAGTAAATCCTATCGGTATAATAAAAGTAAATATAAACTTCAATGAGATATTATAAATACTTAGAGGATATTTAGAAAAATCATTAAGCTGCATAGTTACATCTGTGATATCCAAATTATCTATAGTAAAAAAAGATATTGTAGATAAAAGAATGGATATACCAGCATATACTAAAGATGCTATAATCCACAATATTGGTAAAAATAGTAATAGAGGGTTAAATACTTTCAATTTTATTATTGAAATTATGCTTATAATTATTCCAAAAAACAATTCACCCCACCCATCCTCGTCAAACCCTTCTATCATGATTAAAAAAAGTGGATTATATGGTTTCATTAAAAACCTATCAAACTCACCAGTTTTGATATAGTATGGTATAGTTATTGTTTCAATAAAAAAGCAATGCCATATGGCAAAAGCCGTTGTACTAAAACCGTAAATAAATAACATTTCTTCAAATGTCCACCCTTCTATATTTGTAATTATAGTAAATAGAATTAATAGCATTGAAAAGTTAATTACTGTTTTTATCAACATAGCAATTACGCCCATAATAAAATCTACATCATATATCATCAATGATTTTAAATTTAATTTAAATGTAGTTTTATAAATTTTAATATACTTTTGTATTCTTATAGTATTTAACCACCTTGAATTGTTAGTCTTTTTATAACTCTATCAAAACATACTCTGTATATTAAGAAAATTATTATTAAGTTAATGCATTGCATTAAAATGGTTCTTTGAAACTCAAAATTTTTATCTAATATAGTCAATATGGGTATGTTATACATATATTGAAAAGGTAGTTTCTCTAAGATTTTTGATAATATCGTAGGATAGAACTCCAGGGGGATTACCCTTCCAGATAGTAAAATGATAATAGCATATTTTAAGTTTTGTAGACCCCATTGACTAGTTGTATAGAATGACAATATCCCAAAAATTAGTTCAAATACGAAATAAAAGAGATAACTAAATAAAAACATTATAATAAACTTTACAATATTTATAGCTGTTAAATTATTTCCTATAAATAGAACATATAAAACATATAAAGGTATGTTTAATACCAAAAGCTTAAATATACTTGCACCTACATTCTCAAATAATAGTTGCTCAGTAAAAGAATAAGGATAAAGTAAAGTTAATGCAATATCACCACTTTTAACCATAGATCCAATTCTTCCACTTACTTGCATAGGGTATACATTCGACATTATTTGTGCTATTACAACATAAGCAAACATCTCTTTAAACGAAAATATAACCAAATTATTAGTTTCATAAATAGACTTCCAAATATAATATTGCATTATTATAAATAAAAAATTACTTATGATCTTTACAATTACCGCTTCACTATAAATTTGATTAACTACAAATCCTATTTTAATCAATCTTTTTCTAATTTTAAAATTACGAAACATATTTTCCCTTTGCTGATAATTGTTCATTCAAGAAATATTTTAAAGCATCTTTGAAACTTATTTTTGAAACTCGAACAAAATCAATATCTTTATTAAAAGTTTCATAAATCTTCTTTATCAACTCCGACTTATTATTTATCGAAGACACATCTATCTTTACCATGTTTTTTTTAATATCAAATTTATAATTTTTAAAATCAAATTTACTCTCTATATTTTCTGGTAAATCTTTAAAAATGACTTCTAGCATTTCTAAGTTATAGATACTAGAAATATCGTTTACTGGGCTATCATGAATTATCCTACCTTCATGTAATATAATTACTCTATCACATAACTTCTCAATATCATCAAAATCATGTGTAGTCAACAATATAGTAGTTGTGCCTTTGATAGAATTCAAAAAATTTAATATAGAATCTTTTGTCAAAACATCTAATCCTATCGTTGGTTCGTCTAAAAATATAATTTCAGGATCATATAAAAAAGCACCTGCTAGTTCTGCCTTCATTTTTTGACCTAAACTCAAAGTTCTTACTGGATTATTAATAAAAGTCGATAATCCCAAAATTTCTGAAAAATAACTAATTCGATTTTTAAAATCTTTATCATTTATATCATACATATCTTTAATTAAATAATAAGATTCCATAGGAGACACATCCCATCTTAATTTACATCTTTGACCAAAAACGGTAGAAATTTTTCTATTATTGATAAGCCTATCTTTAAATGGGTCATTCCCTAAAACTCTAATTTCTCCAGAAGTCGGGGCTAAAAT
>NZ_JAIP01000011.1:11390-175386 GCF_002924605.1 Petrotoga sp. SL27
AATCTTAGGTAATCTTTAAAGGTTTTTCTTTCATTTATATGAAATTCTTTATTTAAATTTTTAATATCAATAATACTAATTACTATACACCTCGATTTTTTCTAATATTCCATTTTGAACTTGAAATTCGATTATATAATTTCCATCTGATATATTGAATATTTTATTTATATTATTATTCTCGACATCATTATTATATTTTCCTATAACACTTTCAGTATCTATATATTCCTGAAAATTTTCATTGTCGCCTTTCATACATAACATTGGTTCTTTCTCAATTACTCTATGCAGTAACAAATCATATCGCCTTTGGTAGAGTAATATATCTCCTATATTAATTTCCATTGGAGGTACAACATTTATCAACTCACCATTCTGTATTGTAGGTTCCATACTTCTTCCTTCTACTCTTAACTTCAAGGATCCCAACTCTATAATTATCTCTTTCATTTTACCATATTTTAAGTTTATTAGATCATTTATATAATTTTTTTTCTTTTTTTTCATAGCATTCCTTCACTTTCCAAGTACGAAAGATATAACTTAATTATATTATAAAAATCCGAACAATTCCCCACATTTAAAGTTTTTTCTCTTGAATAACTTTTAAACACACATCCTGTGCCACAAATATATTTATACTTACAAGAAATACAATTCTCTATATTATTAACATCATGATAATGCCAAGCTTTAACTTTCTCAGAATCAAAATTATCTTTTCTGAAATTCCCTATTATGAATTCAGATTTACTAGCTCCCCACCAACAAGTATATATATTGCCTTTACAATCAAAAACATATTGTGAAGAACAAGAGGCACAAAATTTATTTTTAGGGACAAAAATTTCTTTTCTAAGTAGCGAATCAACAAAATCTACACCATGGAAATCTAAGCTTAGATTGTTATCAGAAGTATTTAATTTACTAAGTTCATTCAATACCTTTTCAAAAAGAAGTGTTTCACTTATATATTTCTTTGAATTAGAATCACTACTTTGAGTAACTGGATATAAATATGCATCAAAAAATTTACTTTTATTCCATCCTTTTTCATTTATTAAACTGTTAATTTTTATTATTTCCGAGACATTGTACATATCAACATTCATCCTTAATGAAGTATAAATTTTACTTTCAAGTAAAATATCTACAGTATTAATGACCCCATTATAAGGATTTAATCCTTTTATCTTACTTTTCTTTCTATAATTATGGGTTTTTTCTAATCCATCTAATGTTAACTGTATATGACTTAATTTCATATCTAATATATATTCTATATTATCTCTAATTTCCAAACCATTTGATATACATGATATGTTAAATTTTAAGTTTAATTTTTTAAACTCTATAAAAAAATCATTAAACCATTTAATATTATCTTTTGTTATGGGCTCACCTCCTAATAGTGAAAAATTTATTTCACTAAAAGATCCTTCATCGTATATTTTTTTTATATATTTAATAATATTATCAATATCTGAAGATAGCATCCTTTCTTTCATTATTGTTAAATTTCCTTCATAGCAATAAATGCATTTCATATTACAATTATATGTAGGGATTAAAGCTATTGATAGTACAGAAGGATTTAACCTATAAGAGTATTTCTTATATGAATTATCTAAATATTTAGATTCTTCATCATTGATAAGTTCAACTCTCTCATCTAGAGGATATTTTTGTAATGTACCTTTTAAATAATCTAAAATGTATATATTCTTCTTAAGTTTAAATTTATCTTGGTATTGATTTTGAAATATCATTCAAGCATCCCCTCTTGGTCTAAGTATCTCACTAACTTTTCAATCCCTTTTTCTATATTCTCACAATGCACATCGTTAAAATTTCCATTATAGTAATCACTAGAAATTAAGCAACCTCCATTACAAAATGCAACATATCTACAAGAGTTGCATTTTGTCAATGCTTTTACATCAAAGTTATGCCAACGAAAAAATTCATTATTTAATAAAAATCCGTCCTTATAGGTTCCAATTCTATATTTTTCTATACCAACTATATCTGTGCAAGGATATATAAATCCATCTACATAAAAACAGTATCTTCCTGGATATACTGCATCGCATCCTTTGAAACTTGGATACACTAGCTTATTGCCAGTCCAATTATCATATAAATCAAATAATTTATAAAGCGGCCCACCACCAATCATATCTCTATTTATATGTTGGTTATTTTTGTATATATCAAGTAAAAATACAGTATAGTCTTCATCTGGAATTACATTGTCTACATAGTTTCCCAGTCCTTTATATTCGCCTAGAAACTGAATTTTACCAAATTTAAAATTTATCCTTTGGTTTTCTAAGAATCCAACGTTGTCGAAGTCTTTGAAAAGACTTTTTATCACATTGTTATCAGATTGTTTATCTATTAAAATAGATATATCAATTGTAGCTGTTGGTAATTCATCTAAAATTATACGTATATTTTTAAATGTTTCAAAATAGGTACCACTACCATCCACCTTTTTTCTCATACTATCATGTACATCGTTGTTACCATTAAATGTTGCTTTAAAAGTAATTCGCCCTCCGTAAGTTTTGAAGGTATCTATAAAATCAGCTACATTAAGTAGATTTGATATTATTTCTAAATGCTTAACATCTAATTTATCACTCTCGTGCAATATTTGTTGCATTATATCAACATTTTGTGGCAAAAGTGGTTCACCACCTATTAATGCTATATTTATATCTCTAGGAGAGATATTCGTAATTTTGCTTAATTTTTTAATCGCTTCAAATATATCTCGTACGTCACCCTGAGTTATTTTACCCTTTTTCATTTCTCTAGTGTATCCTGAATAACAATAAGTACATTGCAAGTCACATAAATCTGTAAGATAAATACATACACTATATGGTAAAGGCTTATATGGAAGGCTAAAAATTTTTTGAGCTTTACGCAGTAGTTCTTTATCTACATCTTCATTTTCAACTATAAAATAAGATCTCTTTAAATCATTGTATACTTCTTCTTTTATATTACTTAGCTCATTACGTATCCAACTCTCCATATCTGTATTTCTTAAAATTTTTAATTCATAAGTTAATAGATGAATTAAAACTAATTTGTCTTTAAATTGTATACTTTGAATATATTTAGTTTTCATAAAATTCTCCTCCTTTTTTTAATGCTATGGCTAACCACTTTTCGTTTAGCGGACACTTATTTTTGGTACACTTTTCGTTTAGTAAGTCAATTGATTGCTCGTTGTTTTTTTTAATTTCCGAATAATAAATTTACTTTTAAAATTTATTATTATAGTAGGTACTTATTAAATTTACCTCACTTCTTATTTTTTGATGATAGTTCTAGTTAAATGTTACTTTTTCTTTTCTACCATACATACATGCGGTATTTATTTTTAGTGCTTCTAGTTCTTTATCTGTCAGGTCTAACCAAGTTCTTTTAACGCTTTTCTTATCACCAATTTCATTACTTATTTTCTTTTTTAATTCCATTTTAAACCCTCCTTTTTTAACAACGAGCAATCAACCTTAACAAATCGGGTAGGAGGTAGATAATTAATTTATCTACCGTCCTCCCACACCACCGTACGTACCGTTCGGTATACGGCGGTTCAACAGAATTGATGTTTTAGGTTATACGTTTCCAGGATCGAAGTTAACCCCATTTCCTTAAGGCGTTTATTAGTTAGTGTTCTTGAAAGTATTGGGCTATTGGAGATTCTCCAGTAGCCTTTTCTTGTATTTGCATATTCCCATGCTTTGTACGTGTTTAGTCCTAATTTGACTAAGTTTTCATGTCTTGTTTTGATTTTCTTCCATCCTTTCCAGATACACATCCTAATTCTCCTTCTAAGCCATCCATCAAGACTTTCGGCTGCCGACTTCATGTTCGCTATTCCATAGTAGTTTATCCATCCTGTTATTATTTGTTTTATCCTCGACAGCCTGTATGTCATACTCCGTCCACTGCTTCTTTTCGTTTCTCTTTTTATCTTCTTTTTGAATTCTTTGATGGATTTTTCATGCACCTTGATTTCGTATTTCTCTTCTTTCACGTAGAAGGAGAACCCTAAGTATTTGAGGTCCCAAGGCCTGACTACTTTGCTTTTCTTCTTGTTCACCTTTAACTTTAATTTTTCCTCTATGAACCTTGTTATACTTCCCATCACCCTGTATGCAGATTTCTCGCTTTTCACGTATATGTTGCAGTCGTCTGCATACCTGCAAAACTTGTGTCCCCTTTTGGTTAGTTCTACGTCAAGTTCGTGGAGCATTATGTTGCTTAGTAATGGGGATAGCGGTCCCCCTTGTGGGGTCCCTTCTTCTGTTTCTATTACTACCCCATTTACCATTACCCCACTTTTGAGGTATTTCCTTATCAGGGATATCACTCTGCCATCTTTTACGTCTTTTGATATTATCCTCATCAGTTTGTCGTGGTTGACTGTGTCAAAGTAGCGTTCTAAATCTATATCCACTACCCATGTGTGTCCTTCGTTTAGGTATTCTTCGCTTTTCCGTATGGCTTGCTTTGCATCTCGTAATGGCCTAAACCCATAGCTGTTATCTACAAATTTTCTTTCGTAAATAGGTGTCAACTCCTGCGCTATGGATTGTTGGATTACTCTGTCTATTGCTGTTGGTATGCCTAGTAGTCTTTTCCCTCCATCCGGTTTCGGTATCTCTTTTCTCCTTACCGGGTCCGGAGTGTACCTTCCTTCAAGGAGCTCTTGCCTTAATTCTTCTCCATGTTGTTTGAGATATCCAAAGAGTTCTTCTACTTTCATCCCGTCTATCCCAGGGGCTCCTTTATTGGCCTTTACCTTCTTATATGCTTTATTCATATTATCCTTGGATAATATCTTTTCAAGCATCCCTTCACTGTATTCTTTAACATCGTTTCTTCCTCTTTCAGACGTAGAAGTTATACTAGGCGCTTCTACATTATTTTCAGGCTCTCCCTTATCTTCGTGTAGAAAACCTTCTAGTCGAAGTTGTATGCTTTTCCCGTATCCCTTCGCATCTTTCAAGATTCGAAACCTCCTGTTGTTCAGTCCTTCCTCACCTTTCAATGAGTACTATGACTTCTGCTGACTTCTCAAGATTCAGCCATACATTACTGTATGGGTTGCCTTACAGCGTATTCTTGAGATCTCCCCAGGTAAGTGCAATAACTTTCATCCCATCTATCCGCCAGATCTACTCCGTGGAGTTCTGGATAGCTGTTGGACTTCGTTTTGAGTCGCAAACTCGTCCACTTCACTTAGCCTTATATCTGGTTCTTGTTCATCGAACCGGGACTTTGCCTTGGGCTTCCTTCAGATTCCACCTCACGATGGACACCCTTGCCTTCGACTAGTGGTTCCCGCTACCTGGCCCACAGCGGACTTTCACCGCTTAGCTATTGCCCATGCTGGGCGCACAAGCATAAATAATCAAAATTGCAAATTGTTTGATTATTTAAAATAGGTTTGAAATTTCATAACTAAAATAAATACTAGACTTTAGTTTTTGTATTTTTGGGGTTCTCTTCCAAAAAGTGTGGGAAGAAAAAATGAAATATGAACAAATGATTAAATAATCTGGTATCATGTAAGAAAACACAAAACAAATAAGTAGTGATACCAGATGAGAAAAGAGCTACCCAAATTCTTTGAACAGATACTGAATATAACAGAGCTATGCTACCTACCAAAGATAGAACAACAAGGAGATACAATCAACATATATGCGGAATTCAAAAAAAGTGAAAAGTTCGAAAATCATGGTAAATATTAGAGTGCATACGATGCAAATCAAGACTGCAGCAAGGAAACATTTCCTAAAAGCAGATAATATTTGATAAATTCAAAAATTATTCGATTACAAAAAAACCTTTTATTTTGCAATGTATTTTATTGCTTTAGATAAACTCCTTTTAACTCTAGCTTACTTACCCACTATTTTCGTGAGAAAGCCTTTATTTTTCACCATTTTTCCTGCAGAGTTACTTTTTGCCGGCAAATAATTCCTAACCTCACAATCTTTTCCTTCGAAAACTTATCTAGTTAATTTCTTAAATCTTTTAAGCTTTTTCACACGTTGTTTTTTGTACAACGTAAATACATCTATCAACCATTTACCATACTTCTTCCACAACATTTACAATCTCTGTGGGTTCTAAACCACTTGTCTTATCTATTCCATCATCATCCCCTCCATAAACAAATATACCCCCTAACACCAGTACAGTGATCAACAAAGCAACAACAAATTTCTTCATCCTCTTTCACCCCCTTAGATTATTCTTTTAATTTAAAACTAATATCTCAAATAATTCAACCCTTTATTTTAATCATACGCTTTTCCATATGATTTTCAAGTGTTTTTTTAAGTGGGTTAAAATATTTATTAATAAAGTATTATAGAGATTACTCAAAAAAAACTTATGTTAAAATTATTTACGATGGTTTTTATCGGATATAATGCATTTGTCTTTCTTTTAGTTACTATTAGAGAGTTATGATATAATAAAATTTAGAATAAAATATAGAAGCTTCAAGTGTTATTAACATTCTAAAGAAAAGGTTTTTGAAGTAAATTTTATTTTATATTTTTGTTGCTATTGGGTAAAGGAAAAGGGGTAGAGAAATGAACATTAAACTATTGGATGAAATTATGAATAAAGGACAGTTCATAAGACCGATTTGAATTATGTTGTTCATTACTTAGAAAGTGATAGATTAGATAAAAATAAAAGCATTGTCAATTACATAAACGTTTTGAAATTAAAATGGGATGTTAAATACGATGAAGCCCTTGAGATAATAGATGAAGAGATAAAGGGGCTGAAGAAAGGTGGTTTGTATTATCTTTTAACGAAGAAAGATACGAAGAAGCAGCTCGTTTAAACATTGAAGCATTTAAGGTACTATGATTTAAAGAATATACCCAAAGAATTCACACCGAAAGTACCAAAAGAGATTGATCCATTCGTGAAAAAATACACGTTGAAAAGAAAGCCTTCTGCCATTTCTTTTTATGTTTTTGAAGGGGAAGAAAGAGAAGAGTTGGTGGAAATTATTGGCAAATTTTAATTGAAAAACGCCCATTTAGGGCGTCTTTTCAAGAATTATTTCAATAATTCTTTTAGTTCTTCTATGGTTATGCTTAGAATGTTTTTCTTTATTTGGTTTATGGTTTCTTCATTTGCTTTTCTGATCTTTTCTTCTAATTTTTTATCAATATCTTTTCCAAACCTTTGGTTTAGAATCTCAATTATTAATTCTTTTCTTTCTTCAAGTTTTCCTTTTTCAATACCTTTTTCCATTCCTTCATTCTTCAACTTTTCAGCTATCGTCATTATCAATTCACCCCTTTCATCCATTACTTTTTTCGCTACTTCTTTTACCCTTTCTATGTTTATATCGTCCCTTGTGTACATTAAATATAACATACACGATTCAAACAATTCATCAAACGTCTTTTTGTCTTTTATCCCAACAAGTAATTCAAATGCCCTTCTTAATTCTTCGTCAAACTTTTCTCCTGTTTTTACTCTTGCCACTCTTGCCGTTTGTAATATCGCCTTTAAATTTGCTAACCCTACTATTCCTAATTTTTCTTCCGGTGAGAAATCATATATCTCATATTGGTAAGTAGGTATGTATTGTTTCATTATTTCCGGTAGATCTTCTATTCCTTCTATGAGATTTATTAGTTTGGTTTCTATATTCCATTTGTTTTCCCCATTGTATATTACTAGTGGTATTATTATAGGTAATTTGTTCTTTTTACTGTTGTATTTTTCTTCCCATATTCTGAGTATGTATTTTAAAAGTTGTAGAGGTACACTGGCATCGTTGTAGCTTTTGTGTTCCATCAGAATGTATATGTATCCATCTTTCCCATTTATCTTTGTTTTGTACAACATGTCTGAGTGGCTTTCTTTTAAATCTTCATCCACATAGCTTTTGTCTTCTTTGGTTAAATAATTTAGGTCTAGTACTTTGGTAATCTCAGAAGGTAAATAGTTTTCTAAGAAATTTTGAGCTATTTTTTTGTTACCAAAATGTTTTTTGAAGAAAGCATCGTGTGGGTTGTTTAATTCGTTCATCTTTGGCCTCGCTTTGTGGGATAGATTTTGTTTTGTTCAAAATTAATTATACCATATGTTTGTAGAAATCAATAAAGTACGCATTATTTCTGTTTTGCATCTATAAAAAAGAACTGATTTTCCAAGTATTTTTTCTCAATGCTTTATATATAGCTGACCAGATTAGCTATGATGGTAGTATATTTCTTTGTAAATCTTTCTGAAACCTTAATCACTTGAGGGAGCGTATTAATTCTTCAAATTTTTTAGTAATCTTGAGAAACAGCTTAATTTACGTAGTTTAACCCCTCTTTTTAACTTTATGGGAAACAGCCCAAACGAATAAGATGTTCTTTAAGAGGTTTTATATCGTCTGATGGTAAGTTTTTGGAAATGTTATCGAAAAGCTTTATTAGTTCGTGACAGCGATAAAAGGAACGACTTTCTCCTTTGAGAAGGTGATTCAGCAATCGAGTTGTATCTAGCGGATATTTTTCTCCAAAATTTTCTTTATCTAACCTATAATAAAACATTTCTGGTAATTTTAAAACTGGGATAGGCCCAGCGACAATTAAAGCTACCACTTCAGAAAAGACCGGATGCAATGCCAAAACCCATTCTACCATAGCCCCTGCTTCTTCCAAGCTCAAAGGAACAGGAATACCGTCAATTCGTCTGGACCAGTAATTTCTAATCCATTTGTCCCATATTTCTTTAATTGCTTCTTGGGGAAGAGAGGTAAGTTGATTGGTAACTTCTGCAGCCCACTTTTTCCTTGTCTTCTCATCTACATTTTCTATAAATTTGTCTAACCAGCCACTCTGAATAGGATCTATTGAACTTCGCACAGCAATACTGGCCAAATGAACACAAAGAAGATCGTATGATTCTGAATCTTTCGGAAGATTATTGTAAGCCTGCTCAAATAGAGGTAGCAGGTCTGGCAATAATGCCTCATTCCATTTCCCCCACCGAAGATATCCTTCCCAAGCCTGTTCGGCACGCTGGGCATCAATATCCCAATTAAGTAAAGGTAATATCTTTTCACGAGTCCATTTATGGTCAAGAGAAAATAAAAAATGCAGTTGGCTGGCAAGTATAACCCGACCCATTGCAGCTGTATTAGATTTTGCTGATATAATTCTCTCAAAACGACATTTGTACTCATCAAGTATGGCCTGCCGTTCATTTTCATTTTGGGATTGGTACCTATACAGGGCTAAAAGCCAGAATTCTGTAATTATCCCTCCAACGTGGTTAATGGCCGTTGTTAACCAGTCATTGATATTATTCAGTATTTCTTTTTCATCGTCTTCCTCTACTTCTTGCCATAGACGATCTACAATAGTTTCTGCAAAAGGCAATAGCAAGGTTGGCAAACTTCCTTCGCTTGCTTTGACCTTCTCTTTCAACAGTTGGGCTATACTATATCTATGCCTCCATATTTCTTTGAAATGTTCTAAGAATTGCAACACTTGTTTCCACTGAGCTTCAGTTAAATTGGTTAACCGCCATCCAGAAATAATAGCATCCCATAGGTCAGTGTCCCATTCTTCCCTTGCCTCAAGTTCTTTAATTAGATCAAAGCCCCACTGAAAAGAGTAAGCTACAGCTTTCTGAACCGCAGACAAAAGCCATTCTCTATCAGGCCCTAAAATTTCCTTTTCTTGATAGGTTATCAAAAATTCAATTATCTGCGAAACAGGTTTGGAAAGAAGTTCTTCATGGGTTACAGGGCTTTGATGCCCCCACTTCATCGAGATATACCAATCTAAATCAGGATATTCTCTGGGTTGGAAATCAGTATGCTTGTCTTGAAATTCCTTAAACTTCTGGTGCGCTAATGAACAATTTGGAGCATTTTGCTTTAACCAATATAATAGATTGTAAACTTCATAGTTTCGACTTTTTAAAGTAGCAGGATCTTTCTCATTTCTTTCACAATTCGCTAAATGAGTTTCAACATTCTTTAAAAGGCTTTGACGAATAGTTTCGTCAGCTTTAGGATAAGCAACTTTAAGCAATTGAAAAACCTCATGTTTAAGGTCATGAACAAAAAGCCAATTGTTTGCTAAAAGTTTTTGAAGCTTTTCATTGGGGCTGCAATTGCTGTCAATTGTTACACCGTAAATTGCCAACCTATCAAGTATCGGTGTGTCGGATAAAGTCCATTCTTGAATAATAGTTTGAGCTCGTTTAGGATCATCCTCGAGGAGAAATTCTATGATATCCCTGGCAAAATCAATTAGTAGGTCTAAGCTGTCAGAATGTTGGTCCTGTTCATGAGGTTCAATGGCAGATCGCTTAAAGCTGACCGGATCCCACTTATCGTTAGCACAACCAACGCTACACAATAAACGATGGGCACTTTTTAGTTGATCTGTAATTATTGGGGCTAGCTCATGAACGAATTGTTTGAGATTAGGTTTAAAAAATTTATTCCATGCCTCATTGAAAAGGTAATCATCACCTGGTATAGTTACTTTAAAATCAACCTGCTTACCCTCTTGGTCTTCTCTGAGAGAGAGAGCAAAGGATGGTTCTAAAACCAAGTATGGAGTAGAAAGGTACTTGAAAATACGAATCGCTATAGTGGCATATTCAGTACGACAACACTTTTGTAATAAAAATTTAAAGATTTTCCTTGTGTTGAAGGGTAGATGGGAGCTGTTAACAAGATCTCTACCCATTTAGCAAGAATCGTAGGTTCGGGAATTGATTCGGAAAAGCCTAGGTTTACAGCTATATTCTTCCAGAGCAAAGGACTGAATATCTGACCTTGCCTTTGTACCACGGCTAAAGCATCTTCTGGGTAACGGCATACATATTTTTCTGCGAACCACTTAGCAAAAACACTACTGATTTCACCTGAAGGGTTGTTTAAACTAAAGAGAGGCTTGAAGACGCCCTTCCCCTCAGCCCATTGCAACCATTCCACACTCTCAGCATATTTTGTAAATATGTTCACCTTTATCGAGTCTTTGATAACTTCTTCAATATAGCTGGCTTCTTCTTTATCAAGGGACTACGGTGACGACTTCACTATGTCCTTAATGAGTTTCTCATGTTCTACAAGTCCCATTCTGGTTTGGTCTGCCCAAGATTTTACAGACTCAACAAGGGCTTTATGATTTTGGTCGTCGGGGCTATGCTTATACGGAATTGGTTTTATTCCCTTGTACTTCTACTTTTCTGTCTCTTCCTCAGGAACAAGGGCAAAACGCGTAGTCTCGGGTGGAAGACCACGCCCCAGGTATTCCATAGGGAGATCATTGTGACTGTAACCAACAAAGAGAACTTTATAGTTACCAAATACCTCTACCAAAAAACGTGTGGCCCAGCCTTCTGTAAGGTAGACACGACCGAAGTCCTTATCAGTGAGGATTAATTCTTCTGGTTTCTGGTCTACACAGCCGTGAAGATAAATAATGCCACTGAATTGATGACCCAACGGAAGGGCAGGAGCTCGATATATGGGGACTTTACCCTGAAAATTTTTGACTGCAGCTTTAGTAAAATGCATATCAAAATTAGTGGTCACAATCCGAACTTCTTCAGGGTTGCGAAATAACGATAAAAGAGCGTAATGAAATTCTGTGGGTTCTGATTCTTGATTCTTTATTCTCTCCCAGACTAATTTATGAACCCTGGGACCTTTTCCTTAGAGACGCCCTAAAAAAAGATCAGGTGCTTCTTTCTCAGATTCCCATCTCAACAAATTACCTGTTTTAGATTCAACCTTTCTGACCAATTTTTCGAAATTAGGTAGATTAGACGGAGGACTCATGGATACTCCAGCACCAGCAAATATAACCAGTTTTCTCTCAGCTTGAGCATTAATAAGCTCTTCAGGTACTTCAATTTTACCTATCCACATAATCTTCTTCCTTTTCGTTATTATAGATCTTTCCCCTGTTTTTATACCAACCCCTTAATTTATCTGTCAATATCTACGCCATACATTGTAACCAACTAATTTTGTTATTTTATGTATCCTTCTTTTTTTAAGAAATACTGTGATAAATTTAGTATTCTTTTGTCTTTCATTAGGTCTTTGAAGAATTTTTCGTATTCAGGTTCGCTTTTGTACCAATTGTGTATTAAATCTAAAAAACCGATATCTTCATTTTCTTGCTTTATATACAACCTTGCATAGCCGTATCTGTTCCATATATTTATCTGGACCATGTAATCATATGATAAGGATTCTATGATTCCTTTTAGGGTTTCTCTGTCTTTTTGTATAGCTTCTTTTTCTTTTTCTAAAATTGAAAGAAGGAAAAACAAGAATCCTTCTCCCAGTTCATCAATAATTATTTCATTTTTTTTAGTTGTTTCATCGTCAAAATCATAGAAATCATCGTCTTTTTGAAGTGCGTAACCAGGTACTATTTCAAAGGTTTTTAAGATTTTTAATACTTCTACTATTTCCTTTTTGTTTTTCACTTCTTTTCTGAATCTAAGAATGTTTTCTCTTTCGTAAGTTTCAAATTTGAGTTTGTCTAAAACTTCAAGTTGGTTGTCGGTGAGTGCTTCTAAATAGTAACCTAAGTACAGTTTAAGCAAGATTAATTCTCCTACAATCTGAATATTTTCAACTGTTCCGAGAGCTCTTCTGATAAAGTAGAGAGTTCTTGAGAGTTCTTTTCAATTTTCTTTGCGTCTTCTTTTTGGTTGTTAATTGAATTGGTTACTTCATTCAAATTTTCGCTTATAGAAGTTATCGCTTGTGCCACTCTGTCCATGGCTGAGCTCATTTCTTCTGTGCTTGCGCTTTGTTCTTGCGAGGTTGCAGTTAAATTGTCTATTCCGCTGTTTAAATTTTTTACCATGTTTAAAATTTGCTGGAATTTATCGTTTATGCCATTCATTTGATTATTGAGATTTTGTATTATTCCAACGGTTTCGTTTGTGCTATCACTTACAACGTTGGTACTGTTTTTTATACCTTCAAGCATTTTTTCGATTTGTGAAGTTGCATTTTTGGAGTCTTCTGCTAAACCTCTTATTTCATCTGCTACAACTGCGAATCCTTTTCCTGCTTCTCCTGCTCTTGCTGCCTCTATAGCGGCATTCAAGGCTAGAAGATTTGTTTGCTCTGTTATAGAATTTATCGTGTTAACGATTTTGCCGATGTTTTCAGATCTTTCTATTAGTGCTTTTACCACATTCTGCGTTTTTTTGGATTTATCCACTGCTTCTTTTATTGTTTTATCTACCGATTTTATAGACTGAAGCCCTTCGTTTGCAGCATTTTCTGTTTCTGAAGCAGCGGTGTTGAGTTCTTGAGCTGATTTAGAAACATTTTGAGCGGCTGCCGATATTTCCTGAATTCCTGAGGTAACCTCTTCAACGGAGGCGGAAGTATCTTCAGCGTTTTCACTGATTTCAGCAGCCTTTTCTGAAAGGGTTTCTGCCGACTGAGAACTGTTTTTGGAAATATCGAGTAATTCCATAGCAGAACTGTCAATCTTTAAGAAACCTTCCCTTATAGAGACTATAGAATTTTTCCACGCGTTTATTGCTTGATTTAATGAATCTGCCATTTCTCTAATTTCGTCTTTTGAGTTTATTTCAATGGAAGTTGATAAATTACCTTTTCCTACCTCTGAAAGATATATCTTAAATTTGTTTATCGGTTTTATAATGTTGTAAATAACAAATAAAATACCTACTATTACCGCAACTACGGCTATTATTGTGAAGAGTATGAGAGAGAACGTGGTTGTAGCTCTTACTTCACTGAATAAATTTTCTGTATCAACTTGAGTAATAACCGTCCAATTTGGGTCACTAATTTTATCATAAGCTAAAAAAGTTGATCCGTTTTGAACATACATGGAACCACTTTTTTGACTTAAATTTTTAAAGTATTCTTCATTTGAAACGTCTTGACCAATTTTATCGCTTTGAGGATGAAAGATTATCTGACCTTTTTGGTTTATTACATAAATTGTTTCTCCGGTTCCTAATTTATTACCAATAATGTCATAAACCTTAGACATGGAAAGGTCTATCCCCACCACTCCGACTATTTCATTTTTAGAGTTTTTTACAACCTTTGAAAGGGTTACTAAGGTGTCACCCGTTACTACATCTACGTAAGGATCTGAAACAATAACTTCTTGTGGCTTTTGAAGTGCAACTTTGTACCAAGGCCTTATTCTCGGATCAAAATTGTCTGGTATTTTGTTTTCTGATTCTAAGGGCCTCATAAAGGTATCCCCATTTTTTGAACTCACATAAACAGCTATAAATTCAGGATATCCATCAATTAAATTTTGCAGTTTTTGATACATTCTATCTCTTTCTTCTTTTGACTGTTCAAGTAAATTGATGACATCCGGATCAATAGCGATTGAAGAAGTAACTTTTTTGAGATCATTCATGTACTGATCAATAAAATTGGCTGTTTGGGAATTGTTAACTTCGATTAATTGAGACCTGTCTTCTTTTAAAATATTGCCATAATTCAATGATGAATATGTAATAAAAAACGCCATAGGAACAACGGATACCAAGATGATTAAAAGTGCCATTTTCCATTTTAGTGTCATATTTATCCCCTGCCTTTAATTTTTTATATTGCCTTTAGAAATTTTATAGAGCTCTTTTACCACGAAAACCAGTCTTTTTATGAAGGGTCCTGAGGTCCCTTAAACTCTGGTGGAGGGGAAGGCTCTGCCCTGTGACCCATTTAAAACTAGATTTTTTATAACTTGTTATATAAGCTGTGTTTATTCTTTGTTAGCACCCCTTTACCCCGCAGCCCAACTATAAGGATAATTAGACGCCCAAATGAGCTTTTTCTAGCAACAAGTTTTTTAGCTTTTTCCCCAAAGTTTCATAGGAAAAGTATTTCTTTCCAAGTTCAAAATTCTTTTGGACGATCTTTGAAGCCCTTTGGGCATCAAAGAGAATTAGAAAAATTTCTTCTTTTGCTTTAATAATTTCGTTTTGGTTGACTCTATACATGCCTCTTTCATATTCAGCTTTGCTTCCTAGACTGACAACTTCAAAACCTAAGGGCGCCATATCTTTTTTGTAAACGGGATATTCAAACATCAACACAGGCGTTTTCGAGAATATCGCTTCCAGAAATTGATTACCAAAACCTTCTAAAATGCTTGGATAGGTTATAAAATCGGCAATTGCATAAAAATCCCATAGAGAGAATATTTCGTCCTCTTCGTGCCTGATGTCATCGGAAATAGAAAAAGCTAATTTTAGTTCTACATCTTTTTGTGAGGCGTATTCTTTCAACACTTCTACATAATCAGATTCTTCTGATAAACCAGGTAACACCAAAAATACGTTCGTGTGTTGGGTTATTTTTTTACCGTTAAAGGTTGTTTTTCCAATATACTTTTTTAAATCCTTTTTTACTTCTGATACTGTGTCGATCGCCAGTTCTATAGCCTTTCTTCTGATAATTCTAGTTGCTTGTAAAAATATCAGATCGTTCTGAGATATGTTCAGCTTGTCGTATATTTTTATGTTGTAATCGTCTATTTCCCACCGCTTTTGATTAAAATCGAATACGTTAGGTATAACGATACTATCCAACCCTTTTTTATTTTTTAACTCTTCTTGTGCTAATGAATTTATGACAACATGGGATATATCTTTGGGAGGAAAATATTCTTCCAAGATATCTTTGATGTAATCGTTGGTTGGATTTTTGTAAAAATCTCTTTCCCAATAAAAATCGTGGTGGTGACCTATCATTTTAATCCCGTTATCTTTACAAAACCTGTAAACAGCCAAAGTTGCTGCAGGATTGTGTGCTAATGAAAAGATGTTAT
Source organism: Petrotoga sp. SL27 (assembly GCF_002924605.1). Lineage (NCBI taxonomy): Bacteria > Thermotogati > Thermotogota > Thermotogae > Petrotogales > Petrotogaceae > Petrotoga > Petrotoga sp. SL27. Next base: position 27,275 of record NZ_JAIP01000011.1, read on the forward strand.
TCACAATCATTACGTCCAAATCCATCATTTCATATAGTTGATTATAAATATCTTCTATGTATCTATTCATCTCTTTTTTAAACTTAGTCTCGTCCCAGCCATTTAAATTTACAAAAGATTTTTGTTTCAGTATGTTACTTCTTTTGTCCGTATATGCGATGTATGGGATTTTGAATCCAGGTGACGTCCCCATATCTCCAGCAACTAAATACGTTTTTATATTCATGTTTCTAAGGACTTGTTTCCATTTAACCATTTCTAATGAAACACCGTCTGTTTCTCCTACCCTGTAGTGTATTAAACCAATCTCCATTGGATTCCCATCCTCCATACATCTTTTTATTCAGAAGAAGCGGAATTTCCTGCTAAGTATCCAGTAGACCAGGACCATTGCAAATTGTATCCGCCACTTTCTCCTGCTACATCCATAACCTCACCTGCAAAAAATAAATCATGTACAATTGTAGACTCTAAAGTATAAGGGCCTATTTCAGTTGTATTAATTCCACCTAAAGAAACCTGAGAATCTTTCCAACTTGTAGTCCCTACAACTTCGAAGTTCCAGTCTTTCAATTTACCGGCCAGCATTTCTATAGCTTTGCCGGTCAAACTGCTAACAGGTGCTTGCAAATCTTCAAACCCTATCTTGGCTAAAAAATATGGAATCAATCGTTCATCGATAATGCTTACCAATAGGAGTTTTATAGGTCTTTCAGGTTTTAATCTAACTTTTTTGGTTAAAAAATCTACTAAACTTCTGTGCGAATGTTGAGGAATTGGTACAATTTTTAGAAAAAGAGGAGTGTTTTGTTCTAAATACTGATGGACATAATTACTTAGTTCTAATGTTGGTATACCCGAAAGAACGTCATCTTTTTTGAAAAGTATTTCACCAGTATAGACTTTGGAAACAATTTCACCGTTTTGATCTATTAGAAATACATTCCCTTCCAACTTTGAACCTGCCACATCTTTATCGATATGCGGTCTCACTTTCAAAGGAACTAACCCTGGTCGTAATTCAACAATAGAATGTCCCAAATCTTGGAGAGTGGGAAATATACTACCGTTGGATCCGTATTGAGGAGAGGAGTTTCCGCCTGTTGCCACGATCACTTTATCTGATTGAAATACTCTGTGTTGCCCTTTTATGAGAAATTTTTCGTTATCTTTAATTATTTGATCGACTTGGAAGTTAAGTACGACTTCAACCTTGTGCTTTTCTAATTCATAGATGAAATTAGTAACAATATCTTTTGATTTTTCTGTGTAGGGAAATAGTTTGGTACCTTTTTCTTTTACCATTATTCCTAATTCTTCAAAAACACTAAGTGTTTGCACAACACCAAAAATATCAAGTACTTTTTTAACAAAAGGCAAATTGTTGCTATAATAATGGGTTTCATTCGTATCCAAATTTGAGAAATTTCCTCTTCCGTTGCCGCTTGCTAAAAGTTTTTTAGCCAGTTTGCCTTTTCTTTCAATTATTCTTACTTTTGCACCGTTCCATGCTGCAACTGTTGCAGCCATTAATCCAGCAGCTCCCCCACCAATCACTGTGATCAACATAGTACCTTTACCTCTTTCATGAAATTATCTTACTTTTTAAATCTCAATTTCTTTCAATTTATCTTGCATTTGCAATACTGTTTTTAAGACTTTTCCCAAGGTATGAATATTGTTGACAAGTTCTTCTATATTTTCTTTCGATGCGAGTAAGTTGTTGGTGTTTTCTTTAAGTTCTTCTTTTTCTGCAACCAAATTTTGTGTTAATTCATCCATGAAGGCTAAATTTCCACTTAACGTAACAAGAGCAGATTCAATCGAATCGGTTATAGTTACAAATATTGCTTCTAAGTTGTTGATTATTTCTTTGACTTCTAATACCTGATTTGAGAGGCTTAAGATCCTTTCAGATATTTTACTTGATGTATTGTTAGTTTCAGACGATAGTTTTTTAATTTCCTCTGCTACTACGGCGAATCCTCTCCCGGCTTCTTTTGCTCGGGCAGCTTCTATTGAGGCGTTTATCGAAAGTATGTTAGTTTGTTTGGCAACATTTTTTATCACGTTAGTTAGTTCTTCTATCTCTTGAAAATTATCCATCAAATTCGATACACTTTCCAAAGATTTTTCAACATCTTTTCCTACTTCATCAAAATCCTTACCAAATTTTTTCAATTTGGAGATGATTTCTTCATTATTGACAGAAATTCTTTTTTTCTCTTTTTCTCCAGTTTCAACTGTTCTTTCAATTACATTTGAAGTGTTCTCTATACTTTCTATTAGTTCTACAAGGGTTTCTCCAACTATATTAGTTGAATCGTTAACTTCCTTAAACCTCTCTCCCAATACTTCCTCGAGTTTTTCAATGAAAGAAACAAGAAGATTTTCATGGTATACACTTTTTGCTAATCCTTTTATGGTATCGGTATAATTTTCCTTTTCACTCATTTTGCCCCAACCTTGTAGATTTCATCTATTAGATCTGTTCCACATTCTAAAGATTCAAACCAGTTCAGGAATTCTTTATATTCAGGCTTTTTATATATAGCCCCATGCTGCGGCGTCATCTGTTCAACATCCAATTTTTTAACGATATCAACCCATTTTTTGCAAACTTTGCTGGATGCCATATACCTTTTATGAAACCCTTCAATGTATTTTATATGTTTTGAGAAATTTTCTACAAAAACCTTATCTTTACCTTCAGGGAAAACAGATACTCCTATATCCCCCGAAAAGAGTATTTTGGAGGTTGGATCGTAAAGGTTGAAATTACCTGTTGAATGTAAGAAATGTGCAGGAATTATCTGCAATTCAGCACCATCTTTAAATTTTATCTTTCCTCCGGAATCTTCTATCAAAACCATCCTAGATTTTTCAAAAACTCCAAAATGGGGTAAAAACCTTTTCCATAATTTAGATATATAAAATTTCGTTTCCAAAACGCTGTCCCACAAAGTTATTCCCGATGATACATCGGGATCTTGGTGGGAATAGAACACATGTTTTATCTTACCCAAGTCAATAAACTCAACAACGCTTGCAAGAACCCTTGGAAATACATGAACTCCTCCCGGATCAAGTAATACACCTTCATCGTTATGAACAATTAGATACTGATTTGTTGGAATACTTTCTTGACTTTTTCTTTCCGATCCTAAAAAAATAAATTTGTGTTTACCGTTGTCAAATAGTGTTGTGAAACTTTCGTTATCCATATTATCCTCCTTTTTTGAGTCCTTTATACTATATTTAGAAACTCTGAACCCTTCTTTAAAAATTGTTTATAGAATTCAAAAACTTTTAAAATACCTCCAACATTCTAAGTTACATATATCTGCTTAAGCTCCCCTTCCCCCAGCAGCCCACCCATCTGTATGAATTCTTTAAAATGGAATATTTATAAAGCTAACATCAAAAGAGCCTAATTCTGTTTCATTTTTTGGTATATTAATTTCTCCATCTTTCACCAGTTTTTCCAAAAAAACTAATTCAGCAATAACTTCATTTGGAACCATTCCCTTCGTATATTTCATTGGAGAGATTCCCATACCTCCATCTTCTATTCCTAGAACATGATGGCCGTAATTAAAATTTCTGTCGTATAATGCAGATCTGATCCCTTCGAATGCAGCAACATCAACCTTTTTTCTTGAACTTGTTAAAACATACCCCGGTGCCATATAATCTTGGTCCATATCGTATCCAATTACGAAATACCCTCGCCCTTTTTCAAAGTACTTGTCTATAATTTGGTTTAAAGAGGCGTTATTAGGCAGGCCATAAAATGATGAGCCTACTTCTTTGGCAGCATCTATAACAGCTGCAGTTGTTACCCCTGTGAAAATAATATCAGCTCCATGATTGTAATGTGAAAGAGCTATTTGTTTGGTTTTTGAGGAATCTGTAAAGCTTCCTACGTAACCAGTAATAACCGTTACGTTTTTCCCTTTGATTTCATTAAAAGCTTTAACTCCCGAACGATACCCCATTTCATACCTTTTAACAGGTGGGATTTCTAACCCCCCGATAAAGCCCACTGTATTAGTTATTGTCATAGAAGCCGCCAAATACCCGAGTAAAAATCCACCTTCTTCTTCTTTAAAAGTATAAAGAGCTAAATTAGAAGGAATTACTTGATTAAGAGATGGTTCTATGTCTATCCCTATGAAAAAAGTGTCAGGATACTGCATTGCAATATTGAACAAAACATCTGCCATCATGAATCCAACACCTATTACTACATCTCCTCTTTGAGCCGCGTTGGTTAGATTTGGAACGTAATCAGTTTGTTCTTTAGATATGAGTATTTCTGCTTCAATATTAGGGAGCCGTTCAACAGCCATTTGAACACCAGCCCATGTACCATCGTTGAAAGATTTATCTCCAAGTCCTCCTGCATCCGTCACCATAATAACCTTTAACCCAAACATGTTCACAAACATAATAAGCGCTATCAAAAGAACAAAAACTTTTTTCATGCTTATTACCCCCATATAATTGTTTGTTGTTTCTACAAACTTTAAAACATATTATTTTTCCTTTCAACTAGTAGCTCAGCTTAATACTCGCCATTGATTGACAGCTGTCAAATTTTCTGCTATAATAGTTTTTGTCTTTAGCAAGCCCCTGTAGTTCAACGGATAGAACGGTGGATTCCTAATCCACAAATGAAGGTTCGACTCCTTCCAGGGGCACTTTTTTATAGCCTTTGAGCTGGGTAATAATTTATGAGTCCATCGTTAGTGATAGAAATTACATCAATTTGAATTTCATCAAATTCTATGTTTTTATGAGTAGCTAAGAAATAATTCCCTGTTTTCATTATTTTTTTTAATTTTTTAGAATTTACCCTAATAGCAGGGTCACCGAAGGTCTTTTCCCCACCTTTTACTTCTACAAAATGTAATATTTTGTCTTTTAAAGCTATTATGTCTATTTCACCGTACCTGTAAGAAAAATTCCTTGCAATTATTTTATATTCTCTATTCAAAAAGTAAGAAACAGCTTTGTCTTCGTAGACTTTTCCTTTTGTATTCAAATTATTCTTCCTCGTTAACATGTATACCAGGTACAGTGAGGAAACCGTCTTTAGTTTCTGGAAAGTTGTTTATTATTTCTTTTTTGTTTTCAAAGCTTTCTACTTCATCTTTTCTTAAAACGGAAGTCGAGAATTCGACTGGGGAGATCATTTCTTCAACCCCGTCAACGTCTATTTCATCCAATATTTTTAGATAATCTAATAAATCGTTTAGATCTTTTTTTATTTTTTCTTCTTCACTTTGATTCAATTCTATGTTGGAAAGTTTTTTCAATTTCTTTATTAATTCGTTATTTATTTCCATAATTTGTTACTCCTTTCTTAATTCAACCCTAAAATGAGCTTTACTTTCCCATTTTTTATCTCAAATTTCTCTATGCTTATATTTTTACTCACAGGGTTCTCGGGGATGTTGATAATTATGGTCTTTTCGTTTAATTCAACAAATTCCGGAAGTTCTTCTTTTTTGATCATTTTTGTAGGAATATTTTGAAAAAATTCGTATCTTCCTGTTAGGAGCTTAGGGTACGCCTTTAATTTTAAATAGTAATTGAACATCAACACCTTGAATCTAATTTCGTTATCGTTGAACTCTATATTCGACACGTGATCAAATATGTTTTTCAGGAAGTAAAATTTACTGTTTTCTAAAACTTTTATCAGGAATTCTTTGGCTGCCTCTTCGTCTATTTCCAACGATATTTCTTTCATTATTCACCACCTATTTTTTGAAGTCGAGAACTAATTCAAATTTTCCATCTTGAAGAACAAATCGAGAAATTTTTAAAGATTTTAACATAGTATCTATAAAAGGATTTATTTTTATTTTATTAAAATCTATTAGAATTTCGTAATCTTTTGAAGAAACCGCTTCACTGAATTCTGAAAGTATATAGAATATGCCTTCTAAAATCTTTCTAACCCCTTCATCACCACTCAAGGACAAACGTAACTTACCGTTTTCTAAATCTTCAGGCTTTTCTAAAATTTTAATTAAAGTTTCTACCGTTGAATCTTCCCCTAAAAAATTAACCTCCATTTGAAAATTTATTCCATCTTCCCTCAGTTGTACATTCAAATTTTTTAGGCCTTGCACTTGAGTATTTTCTTCTATAACTTTGTCTATTAACCCATTTATAAATTCTTCATCAACTTCGATTCTTAAACTCCCCAATTTAATTCCTCCTTTAACTTTTGATTTTTCTCTTTCTATAGAAACCTTTAGTAAACATTCACCCCACCAAAAGAAGCTGAAATCTTTTTAAGAATTATACCATAAAATTCATCCTATCAATCAAAATTATGTGGTACAATTAGTTGATTTAAGCTTTTAAAAATATTAATTTAATTACGAAGGGGTGAAATTCATATGATTCCTCCCGATTTTATCAATACTGAGGCTTTTACAAATCTCTATTTATTACTAGTTAATTCAGTCTATATTTTGTTGCCTTTATCCTTAATACTTTTGCTTTTTTCAAAAATTTCTTCCCAAGTTACTATTTTTCTTTTGGGTGTTTATGCGTCTTATTCCATATTGATACCTTATTTGCTTAAAATCCCGTTAATCAGTAACTTTGTCCTTACGTTTGGTGATTACAGTTTTTTTATTTATTTGATATTTAGTTTGATCTTCGGCTTTGTATTCTATCATCTGGTTAATATAGCCTTTGTAGTTGGTGGTTTTCTCTTAGGGGGATTGGTTGGTTATTCAATAGGAACTTTTATCATCTCTTCAAATGGAGAATGGTTGAATAATTTACCTTTTTCCATTTCTTACATTCCCTGGATAATTTTTGCTATCTTAGGTGTTATTGTTGCCATAATCTTTTCAAAGAATTATCAGTCGATTATTTCAATCATCTCTGTAATATTTGGCGCTTTTATTCTCTCTTTTTACACCATCTATTTATTGGAAAAACACACATCCATAACCATAGGCAATAATTCTTTGTTGAATGGATGGGAACAGCTAAGTCAACCCGAGTTTTTTGGTATTTTTATTTCTCTTATCGTATATATGATCATAGGTTTCTACTTAATTGTAAGATCTAACAGAAAAAAAGCAACTAATTAAAACATTCTTGGAGGAGGTAGATGACCCAATCTAAAATATCAAAACCTATAGATCTTTTGGCTAGTAAAATAAAAGAACTCAGGCCGATCATCAAGGATGAAGTTGAAAGAAGATTTGAAGAGTTTAAACAGATTGGCCAAAATGGTGATGAATTGGATTTATTCAGTGAGTTATCTTTTTGTGTGTTAACGGCAAATTGGAGGGCAAAGGGGGGCATAAAAGCACAGAAATTAATCACAAAAGAAGGTTTCGCTTATTACAACGAAGAGCAATTAATATCAAAACTAAAAGAAGTTGGGCATAGGTTTCCAAACACCCGATCACGTTATATAGTTGAAAACAGATGGATAATCGGAGGTTTGAAAAACTTACTTCAAAAAGATATTTTAGAAAGTCGAAGATTTTTGGTTGAAAATGTAAAAGGTATAGGTTGGAAAGAAGCTAGCCATTTTTTAAGAAATGTTGGAAAAGAAGACGTCGCTATATTAGATAAGCATATATTGAGAGTTATGAAGGATTATAACCTTGTGAAAGAAGTCCCTAAACCTTCTTGGACAGAGAAAAAGTACACAAAGCTTGAAAAAGAACTCATCGCTTTTTCAAGAATCATTGGAGAACCATTAGGAAAATTAGATCTGTATCTATGGTATATGGAAACTGGGCAAATAGACAAATAAAAAACTATTAACATACATAACATATGAAATTTCACATAAATTTGATACGCTACATGATGATTAGTTGTCATTTTTTATCAATAAATACAAAAAGGGGGAAAGATAAAATTGCCTCTGTATAAGCATAAATGTAAAAATTGTGGTTATGAGTTCACTGTATTGCATTCTATGAATGAAACACCTGAAGTTAAATGTGAACTATGTGGTTCGGAAACGGAAAAGATGATTAGTAACGTTGGAATTTCTTTCAAAGGTGAAGGATTTTACATTACTGATTCAAGAAAATCCAAGTCAAAGTCTTCTTCGTCAAGTAAAGAATCAGATCAAATCGCTTCTTGACAAACAAATAGAGTTAAGGTATAATTAGAAAATGGAATAGGGCCATTAGCTCAGCTGGTAGAGCGACTGACTCTTAATCAGTAGGTCGTGGGTTCGACCCCCGCATGGCCCACCAGAATTAATTTAATATTATATAATATAATAAATAAAGAGGAAGTCACCCGCAGTTAACTTCCCACCCCGGGGAATGATCAAAAACCGTCAGGGGTACAAATTTTGAAAAAAGGCTCTTGGTTGAAAAAAGAGATTTTTTTGTATTTAAGAAATAACGGGTGACACAGATGTCACCCGTTTTTATCAATCAAACAAGGAAGGTGATTGTATATAAGCGATAAAGTCGCTAAAAATGCAGAAATCAGAGCTAGAAAAGTTCTGGTAATAGATCAAGATGGAAACAAATTAGGAGAGATGTCAACAAAAGAAGCGTTAAAATTAGCCGAACAAGCAGGAGTGGATTTAGTTTTGGTGGCTCCTCAAGCTAAACCTCCAGTTGCCAGAATGATGGATTATGGTAAATATATCTATGAAAAAGAAAAGAAGGAAAAATTAGCGAAGAAAAAACAAAAAAAGCAAGTCTTTAAAGAAATGAAATTCAGACTTAGAATCGATGAGCATGACTTCAATACCAAATTGAAAAAGATAAGGGAATTTTTAGAAGATGGTTATAAAGTAAGAGTAGTAATTATGTTCTTAGGTAGAGATATACTTTTTAAAGAAAAAGGTAAGGAAATACTTGACAAAGTGGTATCTAAGACATCCGATATTGCAAAAGTTTCCAGAGAGGCAAAATTATTGGGTAAAGATATGGATATTATTTTAGAACCAATCCCAATCACTGAAGACAAAAAATAAGTAATCTATATTCTAAAAATTAGGAGGAATCAAGATGCCTAAATTAAAAACAAAAGGATCGGCAAAAAAAAGGTTCAAAGTCACTAGTAGTGAAAAAATTCTTCGACATAGAAACAATGTTGGGCATAATACAGGCTTCAAGAAAAGCAGCCATATGAGAAGACTTAAAAAAGAGGTTGAAGTACCTAAGGAAATATCGGATAAAGTTAAGAAATCACTTGGACTAAAATGATGATTTGAATTAAACTTAAGTTAAAGGAGTGTATAGAATATGAGAATTAAAAGATCTGTTGCTTCTCGTAAAAAAAGAAAAAAATATTTGAAAGCGGCCAAAGGTTACAGAGGCGCAGTGAGTAGACGTTATTCGTTAGCAAAACAACAATATTATAAATCCGGAAAATACGCTTATGCGGGTAGAAAAAACAAAAAAAGAGATTACAGAAACCTTTGGATAACACGGATCAATGCTGCTGCCAGAGCAAAAGGATTGAAGTATAATGAGTTAATTCATGGTTTAAAATTGGCTAACGTCGACATAAACAGAAAAATGCTTTCTGAACTTGCCGTAAACGATCCAGATGGATTCAATGAATACGTAAATATTGCTAAACAATCTCTAACTGAAAGTGTACAATAACTACTAAAAGGGCGAATCCACTCGCCCTTATTTTTTTATCCACAGTCAGTTTAACTTCCCTTTTTAACCTAACCCCCATAACAGTTCATAACAATACTCCATTTCGATGACTATTAATAATGATCTCATGAGTTAACTTGACTGTACCCTCTGATTAGAGTATAATCTTCTTGATAGAGTGCTTTTATTAAGGATTATGGATTAAGTAGACACTTTAGAAATAAAAAGATTTTCAACAATAAAATTATGATTTTAAAAGGGTTACAGGGCGGGCGCAGAGTTTCTTAAGACATTAATGGATTAAGCTTTAGGAGGTATAAAAGTGGAGAAAAAAAAGAGCGAGAATGTAGTATGGCATGCTGGGAAGGTAAAAAAAGAAGATAGAGAAAGATTTTTAGGACAAAAAGGAGTAATCCTTTGGTTTACAGGGTTATCTGGATCTGGAAAATCAACTATAGCTCATGAATTGGAAGAAAGACTATTAAAAATGGAGAAATTATCGTATGTTTTGGATGGAGACAACATCAGGCATGGTTTAAATGGTGATTTAGGATTCTCTCCTCAGGATAGAGAGGAAAATATTAGAAGGATAGGTGAGGTTGCAAAATTGTTTGCAGATCTTGGGATAATTACAATGACAGCTTTCATTTCCCCATACAAAAAAGATAGGCAGAGGGTAAGAGAGTTAGTAAAAGAGGGGGAATTCGTAGAGATATACGTAAAATGTCCACTTGACGAATTAAAAAGCAGAGACCCAAAGGGTATGTACGAAAAGGCGATAAAAGGAGAAATAAAAAATTTCACAGGTATTTCAGCTCCCTACGAAGAACCTGAGAATCCCGAATTAATTTTGAACACTGATGTAGAAAGCATAGATGAATCGGTTGAAAAGGTTATTGAATATTTGAAAAACAATGTTATCATTTGAACAAATCTGGTGAGGAGCGGGGAAAGGTCGCTGAAACAGTTTTATGAATAAGACTTTGATTTTAAAAGGGTCACAGGGCGGAGCCCTCCTATCTGCCTAGCTAGGGACCGCAGGTCCCTTTCTTTGAGGGGGGAGCGTTTGCTGCAGGATGCAAACTTTGTTTTTTTGCAGCTTTGTGCAAAAAGCTTATTGCTGATTTGTGCAAAATGCTTTTTTAAATAAACTTTGATTTTGAATTTGGGGTTCTTAAGGGATTTACCCCTTAACGTCTAATTATGGAGGTCTAAAAAATGATTGAGCCACACGGTGGAAAATTGGTCAACAAAATAGCTACTGAAGAAGAAAAGAAAGAATGGTTAAATAAGTCGAAAGAGTTGAAAAGTATAAATGTAACTTATTTTGATCTATCTGAGTTAGAAAACATTGCAACTGGTCTATTCAGCCCTTTAGAAGGGTTTATGACAAAAGAAGATTACGATTCTGTTTTAAACAATATGAGATTATCTAACGGAACGGTATGGTCTATTCCAATAATTCTATCGGTAAAAAAAGAGATTGCAGACGAATTAAAAGTGGGAGAAGACGTATTGATAAAGAACCAAGAAGATTCAAAAGAGTACGCCATACTACATCTTCAAGAAAAGTTCGAAAGAAGGAAAGAAGAAGAGGCACTGAAAATTTACAAAACACAAGACAAAGCCCATCCTGGGGTGAAGTTTTTATACGAGCAAGGAGAGATAGCTTTAGGTGGAGAGATTACCTTACTCAACAGGATAGATCACGAAAACTTTCAAGAGTCCAGGTTCGATCCAAAAGATACAAGAAAGTTATTTTCTGAAAAGGGATGGAAGACGATAGTAGCCTTTCAAACAAGAAATCCCATACACAGGGCACACGAGTATTTGCAGAAAACAGCACTTGAAATCGTCGATGGTTTGTTCTTAAACCCGTTGGTGGGAAAAACAAAAGATGAAGACATTCCTTCTGATGTGAGAATGAAATCCTACGAAGTTATATTGGACAAGTATTACCCAAAAGAAAGGGTGTTTTTAGGGGTATTCCCTGTTAACATGAGATACGCTGGACCAAAAGAAGCAATCTTTCATGCGATATGTAGAAAGAATTATGGATGTACACATTTTATTGTAGGAAGAGACCATGCAGGTGTTGGAGATTACTACGGAACTTACGAAGCTCAAGAGATATTTGACCAGTTTAAACCCGAAGAGATAGGGATAGTACCACTAAAATTTGAGCATGCGTTTTATTGCAAAAAATGTGAAAACATGGCAACGGCAAAGACATGTCCACACGGAAAAGAAGATCATGTGTTCCTCAGTGGGACCAAGGTAAGGGAAATGCTTTCAAAAGGAGAAAAACCACCAAAAGAGTTCACAAGAGCCGAGGTTGCAGAAATACTCATGGAATATTATATGAACAAATGATTTAGTTAATTTTAGATAAAATATTAAAAAATATACAAGGCGTCTGCATAAGGCGCCTTTTTTGGGGGTTTGAAGATGCAAAATAAGGAAGAATTAAAGAAGACACTCAAAAGTATTAATGGAAGAGGATATAAGGCTTATAAACAGATACAATCAAACTGGTATGATTTTGGCTATTACAAGTTAGGGATACCCTACGTACAAGGAGATCCTTTTGCCAGTCCTTCCAGCATTCTAATTAGAATAGACCAACAAGTAACAAATTTTCCAGACTGGTTCTGGGAAAACAAGATAAGACAAACTGCAGTAGCTGATTTTTTAACCAGATTAATTGAGCAAGCCATAAAAAAATATAGCAAAGGTCAAAGGGGATCTGGAAAAAGCGGACTGATTGCCATTGCTAAGACAGGTCAGGAAGTATTGGAAAGAACCTCTGTTGAGTTTAATAAAGATATGATAGAAGCCCGGCTTAGTTTAGGTTTACCCGCAGCTGGTCGTAGAGTACTGGGCAACGAAGCTTTCAAAATGTTTTTTGAAGAACTACCTAAAATTATTAATTCTACTCTTTATTATGACAATATCAACTCTTCATCATTGGAAAAACATGTACAAGTCGTTGAGGATCAAGAGACTTTACGAGGAAAACTAGAGGAACAAAGATTGGTGGCTTTTATCGCAAATGGTTCAATTTTACCTAGACAAAGTGGGATTGATGATCGTCCTTTAACTGGCAATAAAGTTGTACATTTTATGTCACCACCGGAATATGAAGTAATCTTTGATCTTCCCCATCTAGGAAAAATTAAAGGGATGGGTGTTAAAGAAGGAATAACCCTTATTGTGGGGGGTGGATACCATGGAAAATCAACTTTACTCAACGCTATAGAAAAAGGAGTTTATAACCACATCCTTGGCGATGGACGAGAATATGTAGTTACTAGAAAAGATGCTGTTAAGATAAGAGCCGAAGATGGAAGAAGAATTGAAAAGGTTGATATTAGTCCCTTTATTAACAACTTACCTCAGGGTGAAACAACTACAGATTTTTGTACTGAGAATGCTAGTGGAAGTACTTCCCAGGCTGCCAATATTATTGAAGCCCTAGAGATTGGTACTAAACTATTATTAATTGATGAAGATACTTGCGCCACTAACTTTATGATTAGAGATTCCCGAATGCAAAGGTTGGTTGCTAAAGATAAAGAACCTATTACCCCTTTTATTGATAAAGTCAAAAGCTTATATAATGATTATAAAGTTTCTACTGTGACCGTAGTTGGAGGAGCTGGAGATTACTTTGATGTTGCAAATCATGTGATCATGATGGATGAATACAGACCTAAGAATGTAACAGATCTGGCACACAAGATTGCCAGAGAGCTTCCTTCCCAGCGAAAAAAGGAAAGCTCAGTTAAATTCGGTCGAATTTGTCGCAGGTTTCCCGATCCTGGTAGTATTAACCCTAAGCGGGGAAATAAATTAAAAGTTGAAGCCGCAAGCAAAGACGTTATTCATTTTGGTAGAAACAATATTGAATTGAGTAACCTTGAGCAGCTTTTAAATAGAGAACAAACCAAAACAATTGGTCATATCCTTGTCTTTGCTCTACAGGAAGGAATTATAGACGGTCAGAGCTCGCTGAGTGACATATTGAATAAAATCTTCAGTATTTTAGAAAAAAAAGGACTTAAAATTATTTCTCCTTTTAACTACCCTGATGGTGATTACGTAAAACCAAGACCGTACGAGGTAGGGGCCGCTTTAAATAGGTTACGAAGTCTTAAAGTAAAAAGAGTGGAAATTTAAATAGTATATTTTGTAAAACAAAACTTAGGCTTTTCACCAAAAAATCGATTTTGTGTGATAATATCACTAACTTTAGAGTTACTTACTCACAAGTTAGTAACTCATGAGTAAGTGAACTATTTTAATTTAATAAGTTTTAAAGATTTTGCACCCTTTAAAAATGAATAATTAATTTGATTGTAATAAAAATAGTTTATAATTTTTTTACCCTCCCCTGGTGGGATGGATAAAAAGGAGGTGATTTTATGAAACATGAAAAGGCTCTTAGAAAACTTAAAACAGCGCGTGGACAGATTGATGCAGCTATAAAAATGATTGAAGAAGAAAGATACTGTATTGATATATCTAAGCAACTGTTAGCCACAATTTCCCTTTTAAAAAATGCTCACTCTGAAATATTGAAAAAACACATAGAAACGTGCGTGAAAGATGCCACATCTTCTAACGATGCCGAAGAAATCAATGTAAAATTGGAAGAACTTGAAGAGGTTTTCGATTATCTCAAAAAAACTTAGAAAAGGTGGTGTAGTAAATGAGTGAAGTCAAAGAAAAATCGTTAGAACCAACAAATTCTCAAGAAAAATTCGACGAAAATAATAAAGTATCATTCAGCGTTCAGGGGATGACATGCGCTACATGCGTAAAAAATGTAGAAAGGGCGCTTAAAAAATTAGAAGGGGTAAAATATGTCTCCGTCAATTTAGCGACAGAAAAAGCTGTATTAATATCACAAGAAGCTATTCCGATGAACAAAATCAAAAAGGCTGTATCAGACGTTGGATACAAGGTTTCTGAAGAAATGCCTACAGAGGATTTGATAGAAAAAAGATTCAAAGAATCACGCAAAGATATGTATATTTCATTAGCTTTCACGATTCCTCTTATGGTTCTTATGATCTTAAATATGAGTGGATTGAATATTCCTTTTCTGCTATTGATTGAGTTAATCGGTGCAGGCGCCACTATCTTAATACCGGGCAAAAAAACTTTAAAAAGCTCCTGGATCGCTTTATCTCATCTTCATACAAATATGGATACATTAATTTCTCTTGGGGCTATTTCCGCTTGGGCAACAACGATTTTAGCAATTGTAGGCTTAAATATTCTTTCTTTTGGTACTATTGCATCGATGTTGATTACCTTGAATTTGATAGGGAGATACATCGAAGCAAGGATGAAACATAGCACTTCAAGAGAAATAAAGCTCCTTCTTTCCATGAAAGTTGACAAAGCCAATGTAATTACTAATGAAGGTGTAGTTGAATTACCCATAGAGACAGTCAAAGTAGGTGATTTAATACTGGTGAGACAAGGTGAAAAAATTCCTTTAGATGGTACTATCTTAGAAGGACAAGCTTCGATAAATGAATCTATGATAAGTGGGGAGCCATTACCTGTATCAAAAGGCGAGCAGGATTCCGTAGTGAGTGGAACAATACTCGAATCTGGACTCTTAAAAATAAAAGTAGAAAAAGTGGGAGAAGACACATTCCTAAATCAAATGATCAAACTTGTAGAAGAAGCTTCATCCTCTAAAGTACCTATTCAAGCTCTGGCTGACAGAATAACCTTGTATTTCATACCAACGGTTTTTTCTTTAGCTGTCTTAAGCTTTATGCTTTGGTTTTTCCAATATGAAACATTTCAACCTTTTTTGATTAACGCTTCAAATGTCATTCCTTGGGTTCTTACAGATGCCGGCCCTCTATCTACAGCAATTTTTTCTTTTGTTGCCACTCTTGTTATAGCGTGCCCATGTGCACTTGGCTTAGCAACACCTATGGCCCTTGTGGCTGCAAGTTCTGTATCTGCCAAAAAAGGATTGATCATAAAAAATGGAGAAGCCATCCAAACGGCTAAAGATATAGATACAATTCTCATGGACAAAACTGGAACCTTAACTAAAGGCCAACCTTCAGTTATCGAACACAATTTAGATGATGAAACATTTTTTATTATTTCAGAAATAGAGAAAAATTCTACTCACCCATTGGCTAAAGCCATAGTCGAATACGCACATGAGCATATTAAGAATCAGAACATTGAAATCGAAGAAATAGAGGAAATAACAGGCAAAGGAATCGTTGGAACATACAAAAACAATGAATACTATATAGGTAAACCACGTGATGCAAAACCCTACCAAGAATTTATGGAAAACGCAGAGACGGTAATAGAGGTAAGTAAAAATGAAAAAATTGTTGGGTACATAAGAATCGCTGATGAGATTAAAAGTGATGCAGTAGAAGCTATAAAAAAATTAAAAGAAATGGGAATGGAACCCATAATGGTAACAGGCGACAACGAAAACACCGCCAGAGCCGTTGCTAAAAAGGTTGGAATTGATAAAGTCTTTGCAAATATATCTCCTCAAAATAAAGTAGAAATAGTCAGAAAATATCAGATAGAAGGGAAAAAAGTAGCTATGATAGGCGATGGAATAAACGATGCCGCAGCTTTAAAATCATCTGAGATGGGTATTGCAATAGGTAACGGAACGGATTTAGCAATAGAATCTGCGGATGTAATAATAAGCCAAGGAGAAATTTCAAAAGTAATAGATGCAATAAAGATATCTGAAATAACCTTTAAAAAAATCAAGCAAAACTTATTCTGGGCATTCTTCTACAACATTATTGCAATACCTTTGGCAATGGTTGGAATCCTTCACCCAGCTATAGCAGAGATTGCTATGTTATTTAGTTCCATAAACGTTATTTACAATTCTAGTCGAATTACAAAAAAACTATAGGAGGTGGAACAATGAAATATATCTTTGATGTACCAGATATGTCTTGCGAACATTGCAAAATGAACATAGAAAAGCAGTTAAAGTCTTCGGGTATTGTACAAGATTTCAGTATTGATTTAGAAAACAAAAAAGTTGAAGTTGAAACACTCCAAGAACCCGAAAAAATAGAAAACTTACTGGATGAAATAGGTTATCCCCCAAAATTGGTAAGCCAGGAATAATTTTTCAAAAAGCAGGAGCTTATGTGGCTCCTGCTAATATTATTAATTGATTAAATTTTTTACTTTCATATTTTTTTCAGCAGTCCAATCAATGCTCTATTGATAATCCACTTAAAACTTTTAGTCTTTGCGGGAAAATTTCAAAATACAAAGGAGAGTGGCCTAAAGATTCACCATCTACCTCTAAATACAGCTTTTCTTTGGATGTAATTTCTACCGATTTTCCTCTAAAGGTTTCCACAGCTTCATGATTTATAAAAGAACCATCGTATATTTTCCTTAAATTTGATAAAATTGTAGCAACAGATATCTTATCAACTACAGTTATGTCGAAAAGTCCATCGTCGTATTTTGCTTTAGGTGTAAACATCATCCCTCCTCCACTGTATCTACAAATTCCAACATTCAAGGTTAAAGCTTGATTTTCATAAACCTTTTCTCCATCAATTTTGATTTCAATATAGGGATCCTTGAACGAAAGTAAGGTGCTCAACAGAATTAAAGAGTAGGAAAGCTTGCCAAACAATCTTTTTTTACTTTTATTTGCCTTATAGGTGACTTCTGCATCAAACCCCATTCCTGCAACATTCACAAAATATCTTGTTTTTTCAACGCCTTTTTGAATATAACCAACCTTACCAACATCTTGCAATATAAAATTGTCTTTCTGTAAATTGCTTACCGCCTCTTCATAATTAGTAGGTATACCTACGCTTTTCCCCCAATCGTTGCCCGAACCAGAACCAATAGAACCAACTGATATTTCAACTGGATCGATAATATCCTGCCACATCATTGCATTAACTATTTCGTTGACAGTTCCATCTCCACCAACAGAAATTAATTTTTTATACCCTTTTTTGATCCCTTCCATTGCCAAGTTAAAACCATCGTAAGGTTTTTTGGTGAATAGATAATCGAAGGTTATCTTTTCCTTTTCCAAAATAGGATAGATGTTCTTTGTCCATACTTTTAGGGCTTTACCACCACCCGCCGCAGGATTGACTATGAATAATATTTTATCTTGGCCCACAATAGTAAATCTCCTCTTTCATCCTAACATCCTAATACTTAACTACTTTTCAAGAACAAATCTTTAATTAAGTTATTTTTTCCCAGTTTTGAAATTAACCTTTTATAGCCCCAGCAAGTATCCCTCTTACAAAATATTTTTGTAACGAAATGAAAATGACAATTGGAATAATCATTGATATAAAAGCTGCAGCAGTTAATAGATGCCAATTTTGTCCATAAGAACCAACCATATTTGCTAAAACTACCGTAAGAGGAGCTACATCCTTTGTACCTCCCAAATAGATCAAAGCAACTAAAAGATCGTTCCAAACCCACAAAAATTGAAATATAACCAACGATGCTATCGCAGGAACAGATAGAGGTAAAGCTAACCTATAGAAAGAAGTCCAAGTAGATGCCCCATCTATACGGGCAGATTCAAAAAGATCATTAGGTAGAGAGATAAAAAAATTATGTAACATAAAAATGGCAAAAGGCAAACCATATGCTGTATGTGCAAACCACAAACCCACAAATGTACCAGACAAGTTTAAATTATTATACAACCTTAAAATAGGAATAAAAGTTAATTGTAGAGGAACCACTAACAATCCTACGATAAGGGCATAAATAAATCCTCTGCCTTTAAATTCTATTTTAGCTAATCCAAAGGCAGCAAAAGCCCCAATAATAATAGGTAGTAGAGTACCAAATATTGTTATAATAAAACTATTTTTAAAGGCTGTTCCTAGGCCTCTTTTTGTCAAAACTTCGCGGTAATTATCCAACGTAAATTGTGTGAATTTTAAAGGACTATTGAAAACTGTCCACCACCCCGTTTTTGCCACATCTTCTGCTGGTCGAAAAGAAGTAATTAATAATCCGAGAGTGGGCAAAATCCATATTAGCATCATAAAAATAATGAAAATGTTTAAAATTACCATTCCTGGCTTTATCCTTCTCCTCGTTTCCATCAACTCTTTTCTCCTTTCATTCTTCTCAAATTCATTATTATCACGGGTATTATCAACAAAAATAATACTACTGCAATTGCACTTGCTCTTCCGTAATTTCTGTATTGAAACATCTCTTTATACATGCGATTCGCTATAACCTCAGTTCCATAATTACCATTCGTCATAACATACACAATATCGAAGATCTTTAATACATTCACGACCATTGTGGTGGTAACAACAGCTATTGTAGATTTCATATAGGGTAAAATTATATGAAAAAATACTTGGAATTCATTAGCACCATCGACTCTTCCTGCATCCAATAACTCTTGTGGTATACCTTTATAGGCTGCTGAAAGAATTACCATACAAAACCCAGTCCAAATCCATATTCCCACAAATATCAATACGAAATTATTTAACCAGGGACCTTGAATGAGCCAAGCTTTCGGTTCTCCTCCAAGAGAAACAATTATTTGATTCAGTAATCCTATTTGATTTACACCTAAAGGCTTGTAATCGTACACAAACTTCCATATAACACCTGCTCCAACAAAAGAAATAGCCATAGGCATAAAAATGATTGTTTTAGCAAATTTTTCATATTTAATTCTATCGGCTAATACCGCCATTATCAAACCTAAACCAACGGTACATAGCGTAAAAAAGATAACCCATAAAAAATTATTTTTAAATGCGGTTAACATGGTTTTTGATGTGAAAACATAAATATAATTTTGTAAACCAACAAAATTCACAGATCTTTTATCCATAAAACTTATTATTATTGTGTGTATAGAAGGATACAACAAATAAACACCTAGTAAAAAAAGGGCTGGCCCTAGAAAAAGGACCGGCCATAATCTATATTTTTTACTCTTCATTACCTTCATCACCTACCATTTAATCGGTGGCTTTCCCTGTAGTATATGTCTCATCAGCTACTGATTCAATGTACTCCAAAACATTATCTAAGTCTTCGCCGTTAACATAATCCAGAATACCTGTCCAAAAGGCACCAGATCCAACAGCTGATGGCATCATATCTGAAGCATCAAACCTGAATGTTGAAGCTTCTTGTAATGCATTTGCCATATCTCGAGTTAAATCATCTGGATAAACATTGGGATTAATTCTACTATTGATACCCAGTTTACCTAACTCAGAAACCCAGATCGATTGAGCCCCAGGTGTTGCCAAGAACCTCATGAAAGCTCTAGCTTCTGGGGTATCGTTCATCATGCTGATCATATCAGCAGCTCCAAGCATTGGTGTACCATATTCTTCATCGATTTGAGGGAAGATAAAGAAGTTGAAATCTTCACCTGCCACCAAGTCAGGATAGTTCTTTTTGATAAAACTTACTATAAAACTAGCCTGACGGTGGAGATAAGCTTGAGGTGGATCGGTGAATAAAGGATTAGCGGCATCTCCAAAATTGGTGGCTAATGCAGCAGTAGGGCCACCCCATGTTAATTTTGGATCACGAACTATATTTCCAAAAATTTCAAATGCTCTTTTAACTCTAGCATCAGTCCATGGAATGTCGTGATTAACCCATTGATCATACACTTCTGGTCCAGCTGTTCTCAACATAATATCCTCTATCCAGTCCGTCCCAGGCCAACCACTGGCAGCTGCAGATTCAAGGCCTATTGACCATGGCACATCATCGTTTTCCACCATTTTATCCATTAAAGATTCCATCTCATCCCAAGTTTTAGGAATAGTGTATCCCTTTGCTGCAAAAGCTTTGGCATTGTACCAAACTAAACTCTTAACATCAGCAGAGATATACAATCCATACAGACCACCATCGTAACTAGCGAGGTCAATCCACGTCTCACTGTAATCTTTTTCTAATGTAGACATATCTAAAACTTTTGTTAAATCAACTAAAGCACCTTCTTGAGCCAAATCCTTCATTAGGCCCAATCCTGTCAACGCCACTATATCAGGTGGATTTCCAGCTTCTAGACGAGTGGTTATCAGAGTTGGAAGATCCCTTGTACTTTCGTACTGCACAACAATACCTGTAGCTGCCTCAAAAACCTCTGCAACTTTCATGAATGCATCTAATTCTTGCCCGCCCCATACTGCCATGACAGTTACCTTACCGTTCTGACCAAAAATTGTAAAAGCAAGTACTACAAATACCACCAAAATAGTTAACCTTTTCCTCATGAATAAATACCTCCTTTTTCAAATTTTGTATCGTATTTAGAAACTCTAAAACTCGCCTTTCACCTCTTTTTTCTCCAGAGCATGCTTTTTGAAAAATATTTTTATTTCTAAAGGGTCTAAATTCTGAAATGTAAAAAAAACATTACTATTTGATTATAACACATATTTTTAATTATGTCAAACTTGATTATTTTTTATTACAGTTGTTTAAATTTAAATAAACACGGTTGATGCACTTACTAAACGAAAAGTTGGTTCTTTCTACTAACAGTTGACCAGATTAGCCTCAGGTAATATAATTGATGAAAATCACTTAAAAGAGGATGAGGGGAATGGAAGAAATAGTTAAGTTGTTGGATGAGAACTTAGAATACGTTAAACATGAGGTATCGGGAGATAGAATAACAATTTGGGTGAAATCAGCTAAAAAAGAAGTAATCTGTCCGTATTGTGGGAAGCCATCCAAAAAAGTACATTCAAGGTATGAAAGAAGCTTTCAAGATTTACCGATACAAGGTAAAAAAACAACGATAGTTGTAATAAGAAGAAAGATGTTCTGTAAAAACAAAGAGCGTAAGAAAAAGACGTTTGCTGAACCTCTTGACTTTGTGGAACCAAAATTCAAAAGGACGAAAAGGTTGGAAAAGAGATATTTGAAATAATAAGGGGTGAAGGTTATACAGGTAGTTATTCAAACATTGGAATATATTTAGCAAAAAGAAACTTAAAAGTTGAAGATTCAAAAGAAATAAGGATAAAAAGAAAAGATTTAATCAAACTACTGTACAAACCAGTTGAACAATTAGAAGCTCTTTCAAAAGAGTTGTACGAAAAGATCATTCAAATATACCCTGTTATTGAAAGTATAATAAACCTCGTAAATGAATTCAAACATCTGTTAGAATCAAAAAACGTTGAAAAACTTGAAGAATGGATAGAAAAAGCAAGTAATCTAAAAATCAGAAAGATAGATAAATTTGTGAACGGTTTAAAAAGGGATATTCAAGCGGTTAGAAATGCTATTATATATGAATACAATGATGGACTAGCAGAAGGTTCTCTGATTAAACTAAAAGTTATTAAAAGGATAATGTATGGAAGAAACAAATTTGAGACGCTGAGACAGAAAGTTCTTTTACTTGAGAATAGTGGATAGGGTTCAACAATCAGTGGAAAGAACCAGTATTCAGTTAGCCATAGATATTAAGAAAGTTTTTCTAAAATTTCCACATATTTTTTGATTTTTGTATAAAAATTATTATTTTATTCTTTCAAATCTGTTTAAAACTTTCAGTTTCCAACTAACTGTATTTGACCAACTGATTCAAGAAAATCGATTAAGAATCCTTTTATTATGGAAGAAGAATAAGACAATATACTCAGCGTTTCTCCTTTAAGTTTTGAGAATTTTCCTTCTTCATCCATCTTTCTAATTTGTTCACTAGTTACATAATCGTTTAAACTTTCCCCAAACTGGGCTTTGATTTCTGAATGAATCAAAGAAAATTTACTAAGAGTATAGTCCATTATCTCTTGAACGTAGTCTTCGTAACTATCAAAAAAGATAGGTTCTGCCCCCAAAATAATTTCTTTCGCAGCACTATCAAAACAATACCTCGGTAAATCTTGAATTATATAATAAGTCATCGCCTCATGCCCACTCCAAGGAAACAGTGTAGCAGATATAAAAACAATAAAAAGAAATATAGTATTGACTTTTTTACAGACAAATTCACCTTCGTATAAAATTATTAAATTCCATAATTTTTTCTAAATTCTACCACATATCAATTGATAATTTTTCAAATAAAATTACTTGAAAAAATAACATTTGTGCGCCTAATCGCTATTATTCATTTTTAATCGCCTCTAATTTAGTATAATTTGGGTTTATCGAACTTGACTTTTGATGAAAGTAGATATAAAATATAATTAATAAAGTTTCTATACTTATTAACTCAAATTTTAGGAGTTGAGACCTTTTTGAAATCACCTAATGAAATGGTACGCATTAACAATTCTATAAAAGTTTTGGATCTACTAATCAATAAGGAAATGTCTAGAGTGGATATTGCTGAAGAAACCGGATTAACAAAAACTACTATTGGAGATATAGTGAAGAATTTTTTAAATATAGGCTTCATTGAAGAGGTAAAAGTTTCTCCCAATGGAGTAGGAAGGCCGTCTATAAATTTAAAAATAGTTAAGGATTTTGTACACGTTATTGGGGTTGGAATATTAAGAGACAGAGTGAATGGTTGTTTAATTGACTCAAGTGGAGAAGTCCTTTACAATGTTGATTATCCATATATAGAAGGAAATCCACAAATAAACATAGTTTACAAAGCGATAGATGAATTGATGAGGAAAGCTGAACTTACAAATAGAAAAGTCGAAGTAATATCTTTTGGGGTTCCAGGTCCTTTAGATACAGAAAAAGGAATAATCAAAGAACCACCAAAATTACCAGAATTCGCTAATTTCCCTTTAATAAAAAAGATAAAAGAAAAATATAATGTATTTGCTTGCTTAGGGAATGATGCTGATATGGGTGCAATTGGAGAAAAGTATTATGGAAAAGGAAAAAATTTAGATTCTTTCATATATATCCTTTACGATAAAGGAATAGGGGCGGGAATAATAATTGATAATCATCTTTATCGCGGAGTCAATGGATATGCTGGTGAAATCGGACAAACTATTATCGTAAAAAACAATAAGATGAAATATTTTGAAGATGAGTATGGAATTGATTTAATAGTCAAAAAAATAGAAGATAAAATTTTAAAACCGGTTAAAGACATCGAATATGTGAGTCATTTATCAGAATATCAGAAAGAAATGGATGAAGTAATTAATAAAGTAACTAAACAATTTTCAATTATTATTCTTTCACTTATTCATTATTTTGGAATTTCTTCTATCTTTATAGGAGGAAAGGGAAAATATTTGGGTAAGAGTTTTTTAGAAAAAATAAATGAAACTGTCAAAAGGTACTTATTTCACAAGCAAGAAACAAGCATCGTTTATTCTGATGTTGATGAACCTGTAATATCTTTAGGGGCTGCAAAGTATGGGTTAATAGAATTTTTAAAAGAGCTGATACAAGAAAAAATATAATCTTTAATATGATGAGATGGAGGGGAAAAATGGAGAAAAAGATAAAAGAATTCACAATAAAGGATTCTATATTTTATGTGAAAGAATCAAATAAACTAAAAAAAGTCCTATTTGTTGATTTAGAGTTAGAAAAAGAAATATTTGAAATGGAAATCATATTAACCAACGAGAAGAATAAAATTTCTAAGAAATTTCCAAAGATTGAATCTGGGAAAACTCGGTTAGAAATGTATGTGCCTGAAGTAAACGAACCCACTGAATATGATGTTCTTCTTAGGTATGAAACAGAAGAGTTGAAAAGTAATGTAATAGTAAATCCCGAAAGACATTGGAAAATCTTCATAATTCATCATAGTCACTTAGACATAGGTTACACTGATCCCCAACCAGAGGTAATAGATCATCATTTAAAATATTTGGATCAAGCTTTGGAACTATGCGATCTTCAAAATAGTAATTCAGAAGATGATTTTAAATGGGTAATAGAAGTTACATGGCCTCTTAAATATTGGCTGAAAAGTAGACCAAACTTACAAATTGAAAGGATGATCCAAAGAATAAAGGAAGGAAGGATCGAAGTTTGCGGGGCTTATATAAATATGCATACAGAAGCGTATGATATTGATGAACTCGCTGGAACATTTGAACTAACTCAAAGACTTAGGGATGAATTTGGTATCAAAATTGATGTCGCTATGCAAAGCGATGTGCCAGGGCATACCAAAGGTTTTTTAAAATGTCTGACAGACATGGGAATCAAATACCTTTCTGTTGCTCATAATTATGCTGGACGATCTATTCCTTATCTACTTCCAGGGAAAAAATTACAGCGTCCGTTTTATTGGGAATTGGAAAATGGGAAGAAGGTTTTGGTGTGGTACACAGATACTCCTCATGGTGTTTATATGGAAGGAAATAATATTGGAATAGACAAAAGCTATGAAGAAGTTTATGAAAAGTTGCCTGAATTGCTAGGACAATTAAAAAGTGAAAATTATAGATTCAATGCTGTTCACCTTCGTGTACAAGGAAGAGGTTGGGACAACGCTGGTCCAAGCATCACACCTTCTGAAATCGCCAAAAAATGGAACGAAAAATGGGAATATCCTAAATTAATCATCTCAACCAACAAACAATTTTTTGAATATATAGAAGGTCAAGATACCCAAGATATTCCGGTTTTTAAAGGTGATTGGACAGACTGGTGGTCAGATGGGATTGCCTCAAATGCCTGCACAATGGGGTTAAATAGAACAACTCATAATGTTTTGAGAGCGGCTGAAACTCTTCTTTCGATTATAGAAATGAATTACCAAGATCAAACCTATCCAAAAGAAATATTAGATAGCGCTCGTGAAAATATGGTCTTATTCGATGAGCACACCTGGGGGGCGTGGAATCCTTGGGAAAATTCATTAACTCACAACACTTCTGGTGAAATACAATGGTCTATAAAGAAAAGCTTCGCACAAAATGCATATAATAAAAGCCTATTCGAATATCGTAAAGCCTTACATTTATTACCAATCTTGTTAAATAGTAAAGTTGTTAGTGAAAACAACACGATATTGGTTTACAATCCGGCTTCTTTTGTACGAACCGATATAGTTAAAGCATTCATACCTTTAGGAAAATGTGACGTTAGGAAACCCTTTAAAATAGTTGATGAGAATGGTGAGGAGATAAAATTTAACTTAAGGTTACAAATAGGGGAAATACCGAGACCCCTTGGAGCGGAAGTAACTTTCGTTGCAAAAGATGTCCCTGCTATTGGAACAAAATCTTATTCTATATTAAAAAAAGAAGAAAATGAATCTCTAAAAGAAGTCTCTAGCAAAGAAGAAAAGTATATTTTAGAGAACTCCTTTTACAAAATATCTTTTGATCAGGAAAGTGGGACAATAAAAAGTATTATAGATAAAGAATTAGGAGTAGAACTTGTTAATCAAAATGCTTTCTTTCATTTCAATGAGTATATTTACGACCAATTTACAACAGCACCTCGTTTTAATCATTTATCTAGCAGAATAGAAGGAAAAGCAGAAACTCTTCTTGGCCATAGATATTCATCAAACAAAACTATAACTCTACGAAAAGACATATTAAACTTCGAATTTGGCGATAGACATCCAGAAATCTTATCGAAAATAAAAATTTTAAAAGACAATCAGATATATCAAAAATCTATTGTGACTCTACATGTTCCAGGTTGTGAATGGATAGAACAAGAAATAGTTTTATACAACGAAATAAAAAGAATAGATTTTGCTAATAGGATAAAAAAAATTGAAACAGAAACTAAAGAAGCAGTATATTTTGCTTTTCCTTTCAACGTAGAAAATGGAAAAATAAGATACGAAATAACTGGGGAAGATATATCTTTAGATGATGAGTTTGTTCCAGGCTCATGTCATTATATGAAAGCCATACAGAATTGGCTCTCTGTAAGTAATTCAAAATACACTATAATTTTGGGAACAAAGGAAGCTCCTTTGATACAACTAAAAAATATTTATATCCCATATAATCCATTTGAGCCCACTCTCAAATCTGATGAACCCACTACAGTGTATTCATACGCTTTGAATAATATCTGGGATACTAATTTCCCAAACAAACAAGGAGGAGAAATCGAATTTCATTATAGTATAACTAGTCATCAAGGATCTTTTGACCCAATAAAAGCTTATAGGTTTGGCACACAAATACAAAATCCCTTATCAGGGGTAACCTTCCCATATGAAATGATTAAAAAGAATGTTTCATTCTTATCTGTTGAACCAGAAAACGTTTGGATTTTAGCTGCAAGAAAAGTTAGAGAAAACAGGTTTCAAATTCGACTTCAAGAAATTAGTGGGAAAAATTCAATTGGCACTTTGCGTATACCAAATATCAAAATAAAAAAAGCATATGTTGCGAATATGGGGAATGGTGAGTTAAAACCTGTTGAAAATAAAGTCGATGAGATCACCTTTAGTATTGAGAAGAACAGTATTCTGACCTTAATATTTGATACATAATTGATTTTTTACTTCATTTTCTAAAAGGAGGAGATATTTATGAAATTAGGTAGGAACTGTTTGGTAATTTTCTTTTTGTTGGCGTTGAGCATTTCATTCTTTGGGGAACCAGTTGTTATAAGATTCTGGCATGTATACGATGCAGGTGTATCCCAGGAAACGATTAATCAAATAGTTGCAGAATTCAATGAAAGCCATGAAGGAGTAATAAAAGTAGAATCGTTGGGCATATCCTTTTGGGATTATTGGGATAAACTTCGTATAAGCATAGCAGCGAAGCAAGAACCTGAAGTTTTTTTAAATGACCTTGGAAATGTTCCAATGAGAGCTTCTACCGGAGTGTTGTTGGATTTAAGCCCTTATATTGAAAAAGCGGGAATAGATCTTGAAGATACTTTCTTTGAAACACCTTTAAATATGTGTAAATGGGAAGATGGCTTGTACGCTCTACCGTTTGAAACAGATGTTAGATTTATGTATTATAACAAAGATTTGTTCGCCGAAGCTGGGCTTGACCCCGACCGCCCTCCCCAATCATGGGAAGAAGTGTGGGAAATGGCAGATAAGATCACAAAAACTACCCCCCAAGGTGATTATGAGGTTCTCGGTTTTAATCCACTATATGCACAATCCTATTTCTGGATGTATGTATGGGGAAACGATGGATCTTTTTTAGACGAAGAGGGAAATCTTAAGCTGAATAGTACTATTGTTGTAAAATCACTTGAGGAATGGAAAGAAATGATTGATAGTTTAGGTTTTGAAAAAATTCAGGAATTCAATGCAACATATCCTCTTGGTTTAAATGATGCATTCATAAATGGTAAACTTGGAATGGTCATCCAGAATAACACCTTTTTCAGTCAAATAGAAACTTATGCCCCTGATCTCAACTATGGAATCTTTCAATTACCTTATCCCGTTAAACCTACAAGTTGGTCCAATGGATTTTCTATTGAAGTATCTTCTAGAAGTCCCAATAAAGATGCCGCAGCTGAATTTGCTCTTTATTTACTCAGTGAATATCCTCAATATCTTTTTGCAAAGAACGTTTCGTCCCTTGTAGGGAACCAAAGAGCGGCAACATCTCCAGATTTAATGGAAAAGGAACTATGGAAAATATCTGTTGAAACTTTAGAAATCAGTAAATTTAGACCCTTTATATTAGAATATCCACTTTGGTATGAGGATTTACAAACTGCCATTGATATGGTGTTATACGGTAAATCCTCCCCTCAAAAAGCACTTGACGATCTTCAAAAACGGGTAGAAGCTGAAATAGAAAGATATAAATTCACACATTAGAACCTATTGAGAAAAGATCTTTAGACTTTTATTCAAAATACTCGAATTAGGTGCTGTTGGCACCTGATTCGAGTATTAATAAAAATTGTTTTTATTATAACGTTCTGGAGGTACTGAAAAAAATGCTTAAAAAAACAAAAAGATCTTTTTGGAAGAAAAAAAGTTCTATAGGTTATTTATTCGCCACCCCATGGATTATTGGACTTAGCGTTTTCATAATAGGACCGATAATCGCTTCATTTTTCTTAAGTTTCACCACTTATGATATGGTCAATCCTCCTAATTGGATAGGTTTTACAAATTATAAAATACTTTTTACTTTAGATCCCACATTTTGGAAAGCCTTGGGAAATACTTTCTATTATATGTTTGGATCGGTTTTTTTAAAAGTTTTGCTTGGTTTAATCTTTGCAGTTTTATTGAATAATGCTGCTAAATTTATGGGTATCTTCAGAACAATATTTTTCCTTCCTGTAGTTTTACCTGCAGTCCCAGTAATGTTCCTTTGGATGATGTTATTTAATCCTAGAAGTGGTTTAATAAACCAAGTTTTAAGCATTTTTGGAATAGATGGGCCACTTTGGTTAAATTCCCCGATTTGGTCTAAGCCCGCTCTTGTATTAATGAGTCTATGGGGAATAGGTGGTATCATTGTGATTTTTCTAGCCGGTCTTCAAGGTATCCCTACAGAGCTGTATGAAGCTGCGGAGTTGGATGGGGCAAACAAGATACAATTGTTTTGGAAAATTACGGTACCAATGTTAAGACCCATTATTTTTTTCAATTTTGTTACTGGCCTTATCGGTGCATCCCAAGTTTTTACCGAAGCCTATGTGATGACAGGAGGAGGGCCATTAAAATCAACAACATTTGTAAATTTATTGATATATCAACTTGCTTTTAAAGATGTCAGAATGGGATACGCATCTGCAATTTCAGTTATAATGTTTTTGATTTTAGTCCCATTGACTATATTATTGTTCAAGATATATCAAAGGCAAACTCAACTTTAAGGGGTTGTTAATATGAAAAGTCAGAAAAGAATGAGACTGATAAGAAAAATTCTGCTTTATGCTATACTAATATTTTTTAGTGTAATATTCTTGATTCCTCTTTTTTGGATGATTTCAACATCATTGAAACCCGAATCGCAGGTGATGTCTGTTCCTATTCAGTGGTTTCCAAAACCGATTCAATGGAAAAACTATCTGGAAGCTGTGAAGGCCTTCCCCTTCTTTAGATACTTTTCAAATACTTTACTATTATCTATTTTAAACGTTGCAGGAACCTTATTTAGCGCTTCACTTGTTGCATACAGTTTTTCAAAACTACATTGGAAGGGTAGAGATCAATTATTTTATATAACTATAGCAACGATGTTTATACCTGCACAAATTTTAATCATACCTACTTATCTTTTATTTTCAGAATTGGGCTGGGTAAATACATATCTTCCCTTGATAGTCCCGGCATTTTGCGGAGGAGGTGCTTTCAATATTTTCTTATTGAGACAATTCTTCATTTCAATACCTGATGAATTATTAGAGGCAGCTAGAATTGATGGAGCATCAGAATTTAGGATTTATTCTCAAATTGTGCTCCCTCTATCAACGCCAGTGTTGTTGACTGTTTCAATCTTTACTTTACTTTTTACGTGGAATGACTTCTTTGGGCCTTTACTTTATTTACAAGATCCAGCAAAATGGACTCTTGCGGTAGGACTAAGGAGTTTCCAACAGCAATATACGACCACTTGGAACTTATTGATGGCAGCTTCAACTCTTTCGGCTCTTCCTTTAATAATTTTATATTTTGTATTTCAAAAAAGGATAACAAGCGGTTTCGCTTTAAGCGGGAGTGGTAAATAATGAAAAAAAAGATTCTAATTATAACAATCATTATTCTTTCTATAACCTATACTTTTGGGAGAATTGATAAAGTATTTATAATCCCTTTTAGTCATTTGGATATCGGCTTCACTGGTACTCAAGAAGAAGTCTCTAAGGAATATGTAGAGATGGTGGATAACCTAATAGAAATAATGGATATTTTTCCGGATTTTTCCTTTACCATCGAAACTTTTTGGCAATTACAACAATGGTTAGAAACTTCTCCACAATCCTCGAAAGTACAAAAATTAGTTCAATATATTAAAGAAGGTCGTATGGAAATAGGAGGTGCTTACGCTTCCATGCATACAGGTTTTATGAACTATCTCTCACTATCAGAGACATTTAAGAATTCCAAAAAATTCGCAGAAAAAAATCATTTCACAGTAGCCACTGCAATTATGAACGATGTTCCAGGATATACACAAGATTTACCAGATATTCTTTTCGAAAATAACATCTCTTACTTTATGACTGGAATAAACGATAAATATGCTCAAGTTCTCCAACTTCCTACACCCGTAAATATTTTTTATTGGCAAGGCCCAAACGGTAAGAAAATCCTTACTTGGGTAACTAAGGCAAGTTATATGGAGGGAGTCAACTTCAAAAGTATTTCCTCAATAGAAAGTTATGCAAAAAGATTAGAAAAGGAAGGTTATCCCTACGATGCAGTGGCTATTTTACTAGCAAAAGATAATGGAGGAATAGAACCAGGTTTGGTTAGTTATCTAAATCTTCATGGAGCTTCTAAATTTTCTGAGCTTGAAATTGTATTTTCAACACCTACCTCTTTTTTTGAATACATGGAAGAAAGATACCAAAGTGTTATTCCAACTTATAAAGGTGATTGGTCAGGTTTTTGGGAAAGTGTAAAAAGCGGTGGCCCCTTTTCATCATCCCTCATTAGATGGAGCCAAGAAATTCTACAGGAAATAGTTTCTTTAGACCTTATAAACCAAAATAATCCTTTGTATGATATTGCAATAAAAAATATTTTATTATATTCTGAACATACTGCCGCTCCAGGAGCGGGTTGGCCAGGAAATTATACTTTAGAACAAAATTACATTTTTAATAAAACGGTGGTTGATTATGCTTTCACAGCCTATAATACCGTTCTAAATATAATTAATGAACTAACACCAAAAGAACCAGAATCTAACAAAATCTATGTATTTAATCCTGGAAATTCTGAAAAAGAAACATTGTTAAGATTTGAACTAGGTGAATGGGACCCAAATAGTAGAGTTGTAATCGGGCTAAAAGGTGAAGAATATGTTGCTTATCCTTATTCATTAGACTCTATCAATCCATGGGAACAAGTTGCTCAGGGTTACGAAGTATACGTAAAATTACCCAAAGGTATTTCAGAAATCAATATTATAAGCCGAATTCCTACTACTTATGAAACGAAGAAAACAGAAGGCTCAATTATAGAAAACAATTTTTACACAATAAAATTGAACTCAGATGGAAGTTTTAACGTATTCGATAAAGAATTAAACACTTGTGTAGTTAATAATGGGGGAATAATTGAATATAGTTTCACAAATTCTACTCAAAACCATGAAAGAGAAGAATTAGTAATCGATTCCGTTAAGACCATAGAATACCCCCAAAAGAACGTTATGATAGCAGAATTCACAGATTCACCTATAACAAAACTTGAAATTATTTTACCTAAAAATGAAAAAAATTTTCTCTTTAATTATTATTTTGATATAAATAAGATTCCTTATGTTCGTTACGATAAGCACTCGATAAATTTTTACTTAAAAATCCCTTTAACTCAGGCAGGTACTTTTGTGTATAATGGTCCAGCTTCTATGGTGAAAGATCTTTACCAATTTCCAGCGTTAAGACCAGAACAAGTTTCTATTCAAGATTTAGTTGCCGTAGAAACGAAGGATTATACTGTGACCCTTGGAACCAGGCAAACTTTCTTATTTGGTTATAATGAAAAAAGTGGTTACATCGATTGCCTTCTATTAAGACATTATGATGAAGCAGCCACGAAAGATTTAGGGATTACCCCCCTTGGAGAAGTTGAACCAGGAAGTACTAATATTCTAAAATACTCTTTTTTCTTTTATACAGGGGATAAAATAGACGACTTTGGAGTTGAAAATTTTTATAAACCACCAATTATTTTAAAATAATTTTTAAAACAATAAGACAAAAAGGAGTTGTTTTAAGTGAATAATCCAACTAACCAAGTAAGAATAAAGAACGTAACATATTTGGGGAAAATTTTTAAAAGTAATAAATCAAAAGTTTTAGGTCATGACGGTGCTTATTCAATACCTTTAGAAGATGGAAGATCTTTTTGGACTTTTGGAGATACTTTACTAGGCCCTGAGCTGAAGGAATACGATCCGAAAAAAGAATTGATAGATGTATGGTTGGCAAGCAACTGGGCAAGCAACAACATAGAAATGATTGCCAATACTGGTTGTTTTACTAATACAAGAAATGGAGAGGAACTTTTAACTACAAATCCTATATATATAGAAAAAAAGGGTAAAGCAGACAAAATAATATCAACGGCTTTAGCTCCCAACAGAGGAAAAAGATACAGACCAATTTGGCCAATGGATGGTATTATGATCAATAAAAAACTCTATATATTTTACATTTTTGTAGACTGCGGCTTTTTTGACATTTCTAAAAAAGAGCAACAATTAGATATTAATTTATACGGAGTAGGATTAGCAAAATCTAATTACCCTTACGTAACTTTTAAAAGAATAAAACCATCTGTTTATCCTTGTCCACCTAAAGATTTATCTAATTATTGTGAATATCCTTATATTTGGTGGAATTGTGAAAGCGACGGGAAAAATGATTCAATACCTGCCTTTGGCACTGCAGTATTAAATAATCCCATCAACGGATATGTCTATATTTATGGAAGTAAAGTGGAAAAGAAAAATCATGAATTGATTCATGGTGTTTATCTATCCCGTGTACAAATCGATGGTATTGAAGACATAAGCAAGTATGAGTACTATTCAAATGATGGCTGGAGTAAAGCCCCTGAAAATTTGAAAATACTTTTTGATGGGAACGCTAACGAACTTTCAGTATCTTTCAATTCTTATTTAGAAAAATACATTACAATTTATTCATATGCAGGAAAAACGGATTCAAAAGGTTTTGTTTCTGAAGGAGCCGTGGAAGAAATTCATCTGAGAGTCTCAGACAACCCAGAAGGCCCATGGAGCGATCCTATTACAATTTATAAGCCTAAGAAATCGTGCCCTTTGGACATTTGCTATGCTGGAAAGGAACATCCCGAATTTAGTGAAAATGATGGTAAAATAATCTACTTCACATTTGTAAGCCATCAGAGATACTGGCCAGAATTAGCTCAGATAGAATTCAAATAAGAGGTGAGGAAATTGAATTATTCAAGACATGATATTAATACGATTCCCAAAACAAATTTAGTTTTAGACCCAACACTGAAAAAAACAGAGGAAATAGTCGAACTAATAATCCAAAGATTTATGACAAAAATGAAATATCCAATATTGGCTTTTGATGGATATATTGGGGCAAATTGGGAGATGATTTTTAAAATCAAAGAGCTTTTAGAAAATCAAGACATTCAAGTTAAGTTGATAGATAGCCGTTACTTTTATAAGGATCCTAACAATATATGGGATATTATACAACCATTTATAAGTTTTGATCCTCATTTTGGCAAAATGTTTAAAGGGAAATTAGAAGATTTACTAAATGAAGAAAAAATAGAAATTATTAAAAAGACTATTAATAAAACAAATAAAGAGGTTATCATAGTTTATGGTTGTGGTTCAGTTAACAATTATATGAATAATGAGTATGATCTAATATTTTATTCCGATGTAACCCATGAAAACCTTTTAAATTATCTCAAAGAAGAAAAACTTTGGTTCATCCCCGAAAATGTTTCTACTGAAAATGGAGTAGCTGATGTTGGAATGTCAATTCAAACATTTAAGTTAACAAGATATATACTTATTCCTATTTTTAATGAACATAGAAGAACACTGTTAAAGAAAATGGATTTTTATATAGAAAATAATAATAACCTGAAAATTTTACCAAAGTTATGCTTTAAACATCTAATGTTAGAATTAGCTCAACGACCTTTCAAACTCAAGCCTTTATACATACAAAGCCCATGGGGTGGAGATTGGATGAGGGGGAAGAGAGGTCTGCCTATTAATTTTAATAATTTAGCTTGGACTTTTGAAGCCGTTACTTCTGATATGAGTTTATTAGTCAATTTTGAAGGAGATACATTTGAAATTCCCTTTGATTCTTTTTTGGCATCGAACCCAAAGACCATTATGGGTGAAAAAGCTTTTAAAAAATATAAATATTTTTTCCCAATCAGAGTTCATTACGATGATAGTTACAATGGAGGAAATATGGCAATTCAAGTTCATCCAGATGATTCTTACGTAAAAAAGTTTTTTTCAGAAAATGTTGGACAACAAGAAGCCTATTATATTGTTGAAACCAAAAATTCTTCAAAAGTTTTTTTAGGACTAAAGAAAGATACAGACTTAAAAAAGTTTTATGAGGAAGCTCTAAAATCCAAAGATATGAAAGTTGTTTTAGAATATGAAAAATATGTTAATGCTTTTTCAAGCAAAGCTGGGGATCTCTTTTTAATCCCTTCTGGAACGATACACGCGTTGGGAAAAGATCAAGTTTGTCTAGAAATAGGGACAAGTTATGGTTATACATTTCATGTCTACGACTATCTAAGACCTGATCTAAACGGGAATCTTAGGGAAATTCATCTTGAACATGCATTTAGAATGTTATATTCAAAATTACAAATAAACAAAGAGCCAAGTAACTTAAAGCCTCAACCTATAATGATTGACAAGTGCGATGATTCAGCTGAATACTTATTAGGCAAGAGAAATGATATGATTTTTGAAGTTCGTAGGGTTGATTTTAAAGAAAGATGGGAGGATAATACCAACGGAAATTTCCAAGTATTAACATTAATAAAGGGGGAGAAACTATTCATCAAACCAAAAAATAAGGTTTTGGGTATGACAACTCTCCAGAATTTAAGAACCATAATTATCCCTGCTACACTGGGAAATTATGTTTTAGAAAGTGATGAAAGCTGCACAGTTATAAAAGTAACTTTAACAAAATAATTAATCTTAGTTGGAGGATGATAAAGTGTACGCTGTAACTTTTGATATGGGAGGGACTTACTTAAAATCAGCAATTGTTAACGATAAAGGAGAGATTTTAGAAGGAAGTTTTAATAAAAAACCTTCGAAGTCCAAATGTTCAAAAGAGACAATAATAAATAATATAGTAAATTTATTGAACTTGGAAATAAGAAAAGCATTAGATTTATCTTTAGATATAGTCGGCCTTGGGATTGGAATACCTGGACCAGCGGATTATGAAAAGGGAATACTATATATTCCTCCAAAACTAAATAAATATCATTCCCTATATGGAGTAAAATTAAAAGAAGAAATCGGCAAAAAAATAGGAGTTGAAAATATCATATTCGATTCTGATGCTTCTTTATTTTTGAGGGGGGAAAAATGGATAGGAGCAGCAAAGAATTTTAACAGAGTGATAGGGATTACGTTAGGTACAGGGTTAGGATCTGCGTTTATGATGAATGGAAAAATTATAGTAGACAGTAAGATTACTCCGCCAAAAGGTTGGATAGGGGGAATGAAATTCAAAAATGGGATCGTAGAAGACTTTATTTCAGCAAGGGGAATCACTTCTCGATTTAAGCAATTGAAAAAGGATAGTTCGATTTGCACCGTTGAAGAAATAGCAGCTCTTGCTTCAAATGGAGATAAAACGGCTAAGCAGGTTTTTGAGGAATTGGGAAAAACTCTGGGGAAGGTTTTGAAGCCTATTGCAACAAAATTCAAGCCTGATTGTATAGTCTTGGGAGGTCAAATATCAAAATCCTTTCCCCTGTTCGAAGTAGCTTTAATTCAGGAATTAAGAGCCCTACCTTTCGAAGTTAGAGTGGAAGTTGCAAATTTTATTGAGTTAAGTTCCCTATATGGTGCAGCAAAACTTGTTTTTTCTACCTACTTAAAATAATAGAATAAGAGTTATACTCAAACTTAATCTTCTTCAAATATTATACTTAAAAAATACTATTTAATTTAAAATGTAAAATCTTGAAATGTAGTTATGAAAAGTTAAATTTTAAAATTTATTAAATTTATTATATAAAGGTGATAAAAATGGAAAAAGGATTTGTTCATGAATCGCTTGTATTCTATAGTGAATCATTGAGAAGGTACATGAAATATTCTATTTATCTTCCTTCTAATTATGAATCTGATTTTAGAAAATTTCCACTTGTGTATTTGCTGCATGGTTATAATGGTAATGAACTGAATTGGATTCAAAAAGGTCGAATCGATCAAACTCTAAATTATATGATTTATAAACAGGAGATTCCTCCATTCGTCGTAGTGATGCCAGATGCAGGAAATAGCTGGTATATAGATTCTTCCGAATATAACAAGTATGAAAGCGCCATAGTTAATGATTTAGCAAATTATATAGAAGATAGATATGAAGTTAGCTCCGAAAGGGAAAATAGGTTCATTTGTGGTTTATCAATGGGGGGTTATGGTGCATTAAAAATTGCTTATAAATACCCCACGAAATTTTATGCTGTTGGGAGCTTAAGTGGTGTGATTACGCGACAAATTCCACCTAAGGAAAGAATTGACACTTTTCGAAATGATAATTGGCCTTTTACTTCAGAAAATTGGGAAAAAGAAAACATTTTTAATTACATTGACTCTCTTAAGCAAAGCGGAGTGAATATACCTACATATCTTTCTTGCGGATATGATGATTTCTTAGGACTTTACTCGGGAGCATGTGACCTACATCATCAGTTACAAATGAAAAAACTTCCTTCGGAACTTCATATTAAAGAAGGTAATCATAATTGGAAATTTTGGAAAGAAGAAATTAAAGAAGTATTAAAATTTTTCACAAAAATTATTGAATTATACTAGCTGTTTTATCATCAATTGGATCGCTATCTAGGAGGTCAAAATAAAACATGTTAGAAAACATAACCAAGAAAAAGTTAGAAAATGGATTAAGAGAAGTTAAAAACTTACAAAATCTAAGCGTTATCCAAATTCCACAAATGGAATACTTTGAAGACAAAGAAAGAAGATTTAAGCCTGAATTCAACGATTCAATAGACTGGAAAAAGATAGTAAAAGAGGAAAGGTGGGGAGGGTACGATAAGGTATTTTGGTTTAGAAAAAATATCAAGTTACCTGAGAATATTGAAGAACCGCTTTTTTTAAAGGTTTTTTTGGAAAAAGACGGTGATCTGGACGTTATCCCTGATTATCCTGAGTCTTTACTCTTTGTAAATGGTCAATTCGTTCAAGGTATAGATAAATACCATAAAGAGGCTATAATATCGCCAAAGGTTTTTCAAGGAAATGTTTTGAACGTATACTTAAGGTCATGGACTGGTTTGCGAGGAGAATTAAATTATACGTTTTCCGGTTTGGAACTTTACAAAATAGAAAAATATTCACAAAAGTACTATTTCCTGGCAAAGAATATTCTTGAGACTATTGATCAACTCGGTGAAAATGATATTGTAAAAGTAAAATTGTTCAACATTCTAAATGAGTCTTACAAAAGAATTAATTTTACAAAGCCTCGATCCAAAGAATACTATGAATCAATAAAAGACAGCTATAATTTTTTGCAAGAAGAATTGAAAAAACTGAGAAATTTTAAAATGGATTCTCCAAAAGTTGTTTTGACAGGCCATTCTCATATAGATATGGCATGGCTTTGGACAGTTTTACACACAAGAGAAAAAGCACAAAGAACCTTTTCGACGGTCCTCAACCTAATGCAAGAGTATCCAGAATATATATTTATGCACTCTTCTCCGGCATTGTACAAGTTGTTAAAAAATGATTACCCTGAGTTGTATGAAAAAGTAAAGGAAAGAATAAAAGAAGGCAGATGGGAAGCAACCGGTGGTATGTGGATAGAGTCGGATTCTAACATATCTCCAGGTGAGTTTTTGATAAGACAGATACTATTTGGGAAAAGGTTCTTAAAAGAAGAGTTCGGAATTGATTCTAACGTTGTATGGTTGCCCGATGCATTTGGTTACACTTATGCCCTTCCTCAGATAATAAAGAAAAGTGGAATGAAATATTTCGCTACAACCAAAATTAGCTGGAATGAAATCAACAAATTCCCTTACGATACATTTTGGTGGAAAGGTATCGACGGTACTAAACTTTTATCTCACTTTATTACGACTCCAGATAAAAACAATTACTTTTATACATACAACGGTATGGTGGAGCCTTTCACGATAAAAGGGATATGGGATAACTACAAACAAAAAGATATAAATGATGAATTACTTCTTGTCTTCGGTTGGGGAGATGGGGGAGGAGGCCCAACATATGAAATGTTAGAAAATTATCGAGCAATAAAAGAAATCCCAGGATTACCCCAAGTGGAGATGGGAAGAGTAGAAGACTACTTTGAGAGATTGGAAGAAAGAATAAGAGATAAAAATGTCCCAGTTTGGGATGATGAGTTGTACTTTGAACTACATCGAGGTACGTATACTTCACAAGCCTTTGTGAAAAGGGAAAACAGAAAATTAGAAGTATTGTACCATAACGCAGAATTTTTAAATTCTATGGTTTTGAAGTTATTAAAAGATTTTGAATATCCTAAAAATTCCTTGACCGAAGGTTGGGAACTGTTATTATTAAACCAATTCCACGATATCTTACCAGGTACCTCAATAAGAGAGGTTTATCAAGATGCAAGAAAAGATTTTGAAAAGATAAATGGGATAGCTAACAAAGAGATTGAAAGAGCTATTTCTATGATTTCACAGGAAATAAAAAGCCAAGAAGACAGTTTGGTATTATTCAACACCACTTCCTTTGAAAGGGACGAAATTGTAGAGTTAGAAAACGGTAAAAAAACGTTGGTTAGGGAAATACCCTCTTTTGGTTATAAAAGTATTAAGGTATCCAATTTGGAGCAAAGACAAATTGATGAAAAAATGATTGTGAAAGAAGATTACATTGAAAACAGATACTATATAATTGAATTCAACAAAAAGGGACAGATTAGAAGGTTATACGATAAAGAAAATAAAAGGGAAGTATTGGAAGAAGGCAAATTAGGAAATGTACTTCAAACATTCGAAGATAAACCTTACTTTTTTGACGCATGGGACATTTCTCCATATTTCAACGAAAAGATGAAAGAAGTTACGGATTTAATCGAAGTGAAAGTAGAAGAAGAAAGCCCTTTAAAAGGTGTTTTAAAATTTTCTTGGAGGTTTTATGACTCCATTATTGAACAAAAGATCATCGTATACAACCACACAAGAAGGATCGATTTTGATACGCAAGTTGATTGGAAAGAGAGACAAGTTTTACTAAAAACAGCTTTTCCTGTTAATATAAGGAGCACAAAAGCTACCTACAACATACAATTTGGAAACATAGAAAGAAGTACAACCAACAATACAAGTTGGGATATAGCAAAATTTGAAGTCCCTGCACAGAAGTGGGCAGATCTTTCAGAAGCCAACTATGGAGTTTCCCTACTAAACGATTGTAAACATGGGTACGATATTAAAGAAAACGTTATGAGACTTACTCTTCTAAGATCCCCAATCGAACCCGATGAAACCGCTGATAGAACG
The DNA here is from genome assembly GCF_002924605.1 of Petrotoga sp. SL27. Taxonomy (NCBI): domain Bacteria; kingdom Thermotogati; phylum Thermotogota; class Thermotogae; order Petrotogales; family Petrotogaceae; genus Petrotoga; species Petrotoga sp. SL27. The sequence goes on from NZ_JAIP01000011.1 coordinate 67,292, forward strand.
GAACATATATTCGTTTACTCTCTTTTACCACACACTGGAACATGGAGAGATTCACAAGTAATACAAGAAGCCTACAAATTGAATTATCCTATTATAGTTAAAAAGATAGAAAAAAACGAAGAAGGAAGTTTCCCTGATAATTTCTTCTTTATCAAGGTTAATGATCCTGATGTGGTAATTGAAACCATAAAAAAAGCAGAAGATGACTACTCTGTACTTGTTAGACTGTTCGAAGATAAAGGCAGCAGAAAAAAGGAAGTTGAAATAGAATTTTTCAAAAGTATAAAAAAAGCGGTTGAATGTAATTTAATTGAAGAAGAGGAAAAAGAAATGGCATTTAAAGATAATAAAATTCTATTCAATATAACACCATACGAAATAAAAACCTTTAAAGTGTGGCTTTAATTTAAGTTAAAGGCGGATTTTCTCCGCCTTTAGTTTATTAAAGCCATTCTCTTTCCATATAATGAGTATGCAACAATTGATGTGATTTTTCGCTTCCCGGCCTTCCTAAATATTCGTTGTATAGTCTAACAATTGATGGATTTTCATGGGACTTTCGAATTATCTTTGATTTGTCAACAACATTCAAAGCATCTATTCTCTTTTTAATCACGTTGAAATCACCATGATGATATGGTTGGCCACCGCCTCCAACACAACCTCCTGGACAAGCCATAATTTCTATTAAATGTAATTCTATCTTTCCCGATTGAACGTCTTCCAAAAGCTTTCGTGCGTTACCTAAGCCATAAGTAACTCCAACTCTTAATTTTTTCCCATCAATTTCAACTTCTGCAACTCTTAAAGACTCATACCCATGAAGCTGCTCAAATTCTACTTCTTTTAGTTCATTCCCGGTTATCCATTCATAAGCGGTTCTTAAAGCTGCCTCTGCAACTCCTCCCGTTCTACCAAAGATAGCCGCAGCGCCTGTGGATTCTCCTAAAGGACTGTCGTACTCCCTTTCTGGGACAGCCTTGAAATTAATTCCTGCTTCTTTGATCATTTTTGCCAGTTCTCTGGTGGTCAATACATAATCAACATCCCTGTATTCGGGTGATGCGTTTATTTCTTCTCTAGCTGCTTCGTACTTTTTGGCTAAACAAGGCATTATAGATACAACGGTTATATTTTTTGGATCAATATTATTTTTTTGTGCATAGTAACTCTTTGCAATCGCCCCAAACATCTGTTGAGGAGACTTCGCAGAAGAAGGCATCTCGAGCAAGTCAGGGAATTGATGTTCGATAAATTTAACCCACCCTGGACAACAAGAAGTCAACATGGGTAAAAAACCACCATTTTCTAACCTTTCTTTGAACTCTGTAGCTTCCTCCATTATGGTTAAATCTGCTCCAAAATTGGTATCAAATACTTTATCAAAACCCATTAGTTTTAAAGCACCAACCATCTTGCCGGTAGAGATAGTTCCAGGCTCGTAGCCGAATTCTTCTGCTAATGCCACTCTTACCGCAGGAGCGGTTTGAACTACAACGTGCTTCTCCTCATTTTCCAATTCTTTCCATACTTCGTCTATGTAAGATCTTTCAACTAGAGCCCCTGTAGGACAGACAGCCACGCATTGTCCACAGAATGTACAAGTTGTTTCTTCTAATGGCAAGTCAAAAGAAGGTTTGACAACGGCGTCAAAACCTCTGTCTATTGCTGAGAGAACACCAACCGTTTGAAAATCGTTACACATAGTTTCACATCTTCTGCACATAATACATTTGTTAGGATCCCTAATTATTGCTGCAGACATATCTTGAACATAATTAGATGTCTTCCCAAAGTAAGGATTGTTCACAACGTGCAGTTCAGCAGCAATTTTTTGTAGTTCGCAATCACCATTTTTTGGACATTTTAGACAATCTTGTGGATGATCGGATAACAACAACTGAACAGCGGTTCTTCGAGCTTCTACTGCCATCCTCGAATGTGTTTTTATTTTCATTCCTTCAAATACGGGCGTTGTACAAGCTGGGGCTAAAGTTCTTCTACCTTCTATTTCAACCATACATACTCTACAAGAAGAAGGCTTATTTTCGATATTAATATCCTTTAAGTTCATATAACAAAGTGTTGGTATATAACCCCCAAATTTTTGAACAGCCGTTAAAACGGTATCTTTTTCGGAAGCTTCAAATTCATGATCATTTATATATACTTTAGGCATTTATTATTTTTCCCTCCTAACCAAAAATTTTAATCGTCTTTAAAAACTTGATTTAACGCTCCTTCAACCCACTCCACACTAATTCAGATGAAGGGGTTTTATATTTTATTTATACTATTCTTATTGCATTAAACCTGCATGTTGAGTAACAAGACCCGCATTTTATACACTTTTCTTGTTCAATTATATGAGGTTTTCTCAATTCACCTTGTATCGCTTCAGTAGGACATACCCTTGCACAGGCGGTACAACCTGTACAATTTTCTGGAATTATTTCGTACCTTATTAAATTCTTACATACACCAGCTCGACAGTTTCTGTCCAATATATGTTCTTTATATTCATCCTCAAAATACCTATAAGTAGATAGTATCGGATTTGGAGCAGTTTGTCCTAAACCACATAAAGAACCATTTTTTACGACATTAGCCAAAGTTAACATATGATCGAGATCTTCCAGTTTAGCGTTCCCAGATGTTATTTTTTCCAATATCTCTAAAAGTCTTACGTTTCCTACACGGCATGTAGTGCATTTACCGCATGATTCATCAACTGTAAATTGAAGATAGAATTTTGCAACATCAACCATACAAGTATCTTCATCCATAACAATCATTCCACCAGAACCCATCATCGAACCTAGTGCTTGAAGGCTATCGTAGTCTATGGGGGTATCCAAATATTCTTCGGGAATACATCCTCCAGAAGGGCCTCCCGTTTGAACCGCTTTGAACTTTTTATCCCCTTTGATCCCTCCACCTATATCAAAGATTATCTCTCTCAAAGTTGTCCCCATTGGAACTTCAACGAGACCCACTTTTTTAACGTCTCCTGCAAGTGCAAACACTTTCGTACCTGGAGAATTTTCTGTTCCGTATTGTTTGAACCAATCAGCTCCATTGAGTATTATAGGAGCTATATTTGCAAGTGTTTCAACGTTGTTTATCACGGTCGGTTTTTTCCACAAACCACTATTTGCAGGAAAAGGTGGTTTGTTGGTTGGCTCACCACGAAGACCTTCTATCGAATGAATCAAAGCGGTCTCTTCACCACAAACAAAAGCCCCAGCTCCCAGTCTGATCTCTATATCAAATGAAAAATTACTCCCTAAAATATTTTCTCCCAGCAATCCATACTTTTTAGCTTGTGAAATAGCAACTTTTAACCTAGCAACAGCCAAAGGATACTCTGCTCTTATGTAAATAATCCCTTTTTGAGCACCAATTGCGTACCCAGCTATAGCCATACCTTCTAACACAGAGTGGGGATCACCCTCTAATACTGATCTATCCATGAATGCACCTGGATCGCCTTCATCAGCATTACATATTACGTATTTTTGGTCTCCTTTAGCTTGCATAGCGAATTTCCATTTCAAACCGGTTGGAAACCCACCTCCACCTCTACCTCTCAAATTTGAGTCTAATACTGTTTGAACTACCTCTTCTCTTTTTGAGTTAAGCGCTTTTGCTAGGGCTAAATAACCGTTATTTTTTAAATAATCTTCAATGTTTTCAGGATCAATATTTCCAGCGTTTCTTAAAACGATTCTTACTTGTTCAGGCATCGTTTTACCTCCCTCAAATTGCTTTTTTGTGGGTTTCCTCTATCATTAATTCTTCTGCGATTTTTCCTTCCACTAAATGGGTTTTTACTAGATTTTTTACATTCGATTTCGTAACGTTACCATACAAAACTGGTTTTTTGCCAGGTTCGTTAACTTCTACTGTTGGCTCAGCATAACAGTATCCTAAACATCCTGTCTTAATAACTTCAATATTTTCTAATTTTTCTTCTTGTATCTCTTTTAGAAGCTCTTCATAAGTTTCATCAGCTCCTGCTGAGATACCACAAGTCCCCAAAGCAACTTTTAATACAATTTTATTCTTATTTTCTTTTTCTTTGAGTTCATTTATCAACGATTCTAATTGCTCTAAACTATTTAATTTAGGCATGGAAAAACCTCCTATTAACTATTTTTCTCTTTGGCTCTATACTCTCTAATTATTTTTCTTACATCGTTTCTTTTAAGTCTCCCATATACTTTTTCCCCTATTTTTACCACCGGTGCCAAACCACAAGCACCTAAACACCTAACCGGATGAATGGAAAATAATCCATCATCGGTTACCTCTTCTTCTTCAACATTTAAAATCTTTTTGAATTCATCTAAGATTTCATTTGCTCTTCCCACGTAACAAGCTGTTCCCAAACATACGCTTATAGGATACTTACCTTTAGGTTTTGTGGAGAAAAAATTATAAAAGGTTACAACACCATAAACTTGAGAAGAAGGGATCTTCAGTTTTTTTGCCACTAATTTTTGCACTTCATCTGGGATATATCCTAGATTTTCTTGAACTTTATGCAAAACTTCAATCAGAAAACTTCTTTTTTCTACTTCGGTTTTGTCCGTCAAATCGAGTGAATTAAGATAAGTTTCAACATCTTTTAATTTGCTCTGAAGAAGTTCTTCCATTCATTTTCCTCCTCGTATAATAGATTTTATCATACATAATACATATAGCTCCCCTTTGCCCCACTCCCCCCCCATAAGGATGAAGAAGCTTTACCCTTTGCCTCGCTCCTCCATTAGGAAAGGACCTTCGGTACCTTAAATCCAGTGGCCTACGCATAAGGAAAGAGAAAACTCTATCCAAACACAGAAGAATAAAAGTTAAAAATTTCACTAATTAGGTTTCTGATTAATTATACCATTTTTATCTTTTTGGTAATTTAATAAAATATAAAAAATTTATTTAAATTAGTACAAGAAATCTCCCACCTATTCTTTTCTTCCGTTAAATTGTTCTTGTACTGTTTTATTAGAATTAAATTTTGTAACTATGTACTTTGCATCGTAGAAATATTCAAGTGAACGATTGTTTCTTCTGATTTGTTCAAAGTATATATGCTCTATCCATAAGACCACTGACAATAACCTATTTTACAACGTCCTTCGTCGCCCCCGGTACCAGCTTCCGGGCACGCTCGAGTAGCTTTGCGTTGATCGCAACGATGATGGTACTGAGTGACATGAAAGCAGCGCCGATTGCGGGTGAGAGCAGAATGCCCCAAACGTATCCGACTCCAGCTGCAAGTGTTAGGGCGATGGCATTGTATCCTGTAGCCCAGAGGAGATTTTGGACCATTTTTCTGTAAGTGGCACGCGACAGGGCAAGGATCGGGATCGTCAGAACGAGAGAAACCCAGAAGCGCTTCTGAAAATCAGCAATCATTCCACCGTGATCATGGCCGTTGGAGTCGTGTCTGGAATCGTCATGGCCTCGGTGGTTATTATTACTATTCATATCTATTACCTCCTCGGATTTGCTACTTTGGTACCAAATTAAGCTAAACCTAGTTATAATATTTTTCCCTTTTTTATGAACCATTGACCTTATCAATTTCAAACAGCTGTTTTGACTTTTGCTAAAGGGCTTTCATGTATCATAAAATAGCATCCTTATCATCCATCCCACGCGGGGAGGATATAAAAATTGTAACTTATTTTTTTACACTCAAATTAATATGAATTACCAAAGAAGTAACTCCCTAGTGCAAAAAAACTCCCTATTATTTTAGCTGTTCTCTTATGATTATAATGGCTACTGCCTCGCCTACTACAATAATCAGATTAATTATTCCTTTTTAGGGGAACAAAATCTTTGAAAACTATTAAAATGGCATTATTATTGGATTTGGCAAAACTCAAGGTTTCTTTCGTAAAAACTATTTACAAGAAAAGTTCATATAATTTATTTTTAAAATTCTACCCAACTAACACCTCTTTCTGTACTTTCTATACATTTTTCTATAAATCGCATACCTTTTACTCCGTCTTCTACAGTGGGGAAATCTAAGTCTCTTTGTTCTAAAAGTTCTCCTTTTTTCTTTTTTGTAATAGCGTTTATAAACTTATCGTATACCCTTGCAAAGGCTTCAACATAACCTTCCTGATGTCCACCGGGAGTCACATAATCATTTTTAATAAAATCATCAACCTTTTCGCTACCTCTTGATAAGGTTATAAAAGGATGATTCACTTTTGAGATCTTCAAGTAATTTGCATGTTCTTGTGACCATTCTATAGATCCCTTTGTCCCATATATACCGATATCCAAAGTATTTTCATGTCCCACAACAATTTGAGACGTCCAGTATATTCCTTCTGCCCCATTATCGTAATTTATAAGTATAGTTGCATTATCATCTAACCTACCTGGCTCTACAAACTTGTCCATTCTGGCAATTAAGGTCTTTATCTTTAACCCTGTTAGGAAAGAAACCACGTTATCAACATGTACTCCGATATCTGCAACGCAGTTGGATAAACCTGAAACTTTTGGATCTGATCTCCATTCATGGCGAGAATTTTTTCCGGCAAAGGGAACCTTTGCCATCCACTCACTTATGTATCGACCATTGATAAATCTAACCTCGCCTATTTCCCCTCTTTTAATCAACTCCCGTGCATATCTTAACATAGAATAACCTGTATAGGAGTAAGCAACAGCAAAAAGTAGGTTGTTTTTTCTTGCTAACTGTTTTAGTTCTTCAGCTTCTTTTAGAGTTACGGTTAATGGTTTTTCACACATCACATTTATTCCAGATTCTAAAAATTTTTTTGCCACTTCATAATGTGAACTGTTGGGTGTAACTATGGATACAAAATCTATTTTATCGGGCCTTTTAGACTCTTCCTCAGCCATTTCTTCATAATTTCTGTACAATCTTTTTTCTTCTATTTTTAACTCTTTTCCTGTTGTCAAAGTGTTTTTGAAGTTTCTTGAAAAACTTCCACAGACTAATTCTGCCTTCCCATGAAGATTTATAGCTTTTCTGTGAACTATACCTATTTGAGAGTCTTTACTTCCACCTACCATTCCGTAAGTCAATCTTTTGGACATATTTTACCCCTCCTCTTATTTGAGTTTTTATTTTCTTTAGCATCTCTAACCCTTCTTTAGCGCCCTTCCCCCGCTCCCCACCCATAAGGATAAAGGAGCAGGGCTTTACTCAGCAGACCGCCCGGATGGGTATTGAGTTTGATTTTAAAATTCTACCCAAATGCCTCCATTTTTTGAACTTTCTACACATTTTTCAATAAACCTCATCCCTCTTAATCCCGCGTTTACACTTTGGAAATGGGCATTGTCGTTGGTTATAATTTCACCGTTCTTTTTACTTACTAAATCGGTAATAAATGTGGAATAAGTATTTTTGAAACCTATGTTTGTTCCAGGAATTTCATCAACATTTTGAATTATCTCTTCTTCGTGGTCTTCATGCAAAATTGTTAATTTGTTTGCCTGCTTAAAACTCCATTTCAGTGTAGCTTCTGAACCATACACAGAAATGTTGAAATTGTTGTTCTCTCCAATGGCAATTTGAGACATGAAAAGTAATCCTTTACTTTTATCTTTAAAATTTATCATCACAGTGGAGTTGTCTTCTAATTTTCTAGATTCAACAAAAGTATCGAGTCGAGCACATAAACTATCGATTTCTTTTCCAATAAGATAAGAAACCATGTTTTCCACATGACTGCCTATGTCGACGGTAGTATTGGCCAAACCACTTTGGTTTGGATCCAATCTCCATTGGGCTTGTTTGTTTTCATCTTCGATCTTTTTAGCGAGCCATCCCTGAATATATTGTACGTTAACAAACCTTATTTCACCCAACTCACCTTTTTCTATTTTGTTCCTAGCTAACGGAATCACCGGATACCCCACATATGAATATGTCACACACAACAAAAGATCGTTATCATCTGCTAACTGTTTTAACTCTTCTGCTTCTTTTATTGTTGTTGTGAGGGGTTTATCACAGACAACGTTTATACCTTTTTCTAAGAAGGTTTTAGCTATTTCATAATGGGAAGCATTCGGAGTCGCAATAACTACAAAATCAATTTTATTTTTCTTTTTACTCTCCTCTTCGGCCATTTCCAAGTAATTTTCATACAATCTATCTTTCTTTATGCCCCATTTTTTGCCTGTTTTTAATGTTTTTTCATAATCCCTTGAAAAACACCCACTAACTATTATGGCTCTTCCATCTGATAATATTGCATTTCTGTGTGCTTCGCCTATCATAGAATCTATGGATCCACCAACCATTCCGTAGGTTATATTTTTTGACATAATACACCTCCATAAAAAGATTTCTTTTTAATATATTTTAACATAAATGTTTTTTCTTTAAAAAAAAATATGGTATAATTTAAATACGGCAAATTTAGTCTGTTTTTTCACCTGTTATCATTAAAAATGTTTGATTCAAAAAGGAGGGATCTATAGTATGGCAGGAAGATTGGAAGGGAAAGTTGCTATTATTACAGGAGCCGCAAGAGGAATGGGAAGAGCTGAAGCCGAACTCTTTGCAAAAGAAGGGGCAAAGGTTGTTGTTGCTGATATTTTAGACAACGAAGCTAAAAATGTAGCAGATAAAATCAACAAAGATGGATACGAAGCAATTGGGGTGAAACTTGACGTTGCAAAAGCTGATGACTGGAAAAAAGTTGTAGATCAGGTAACTGAAAAATGGGGTAAGGTTGATGTCTTAGTAAACAACGCAGGTATTTTGAGTATGAACGGAGTAGAGGGAACAACAGAAGAAGAATGGGATCGTGTAATGAACATAAACGCAAAGAGTCAATTTTTGGGTATAAAGTATGTTTTACCAGCTATGAAGAAAGCAACAAAAGGTTCTATAATCAACATTTCATCTATTTATGGGCTCATAGGTAGTGGAGCTGCTGTAGCGTATCATGCTTCAAAAGGCGCATCAAGATTGTTAACAAAGACCGTTGCAGCTGAACTTGCTAAATACAACATTAGGGTGAATTCAATACATCCTGGTGTAATAAGAACACCGATGACTGATGAAATACTAAAAGACGAACAAGCGGCTAAAGGACTTCTTGGAACTACCGTACTAGGTAGGCCTGCTGAACCTGAAGAAGTTGCCAATGGAGCTTTGTTCTTAGCTTCTGATGAATCCTCATTCATGACAGGTTCTGAATTGGTTATTGATGGAGGATACACTGCATTATAATAATAAATCGTATCATCAAAACATCCGCGTAAAGCGGATGTTTTTTATGTGCGCCCAGCATAGATGCTCATAGATAAGTCTGCTCATATCAGACCTTTTCTATCTTTGGGTGGGAAACCGAACTGAATCTTGGACTAGTCTCTCAAAAGCTTAAAAATTTTTTCAATATTCAAAAACTGGAAATAACATGTGCTACGACGGGTCCTTTGTGCAACAACCATGCTAACGAAATCTGTGACACGACTTGCTAATTTCATTCATCTCTTTCATGACCTAACTTTTTGAAGAATCTCCACTACCTCTTTAGTTTTTAAAACTTTACCATAAGAAACCACTTTCCCGTCCACAACGAGAGCAGGGGTTGCCATAACACCATAAGCCGCTATTTCTGAAAAATCTGTTACATGATCAATCGCCATACCCATACCAAGCTGCTGGAGAGCCTCTTTTGTTGCCGCTTCAAGTTGATTGCATTTCGGACATCCGCTCCCAAGTATTTTAACGCTAGCACTCCCAGTTTTAGCATGTTCTGGCTTTGGCATCCCTCCTTTATAATGGTTTTCTCCATTGCAGGATGTTGTTTCTTTCTTTTTCTTTTCAAATAGTGACATTTTTATTACACCCCTTTTTATTCATTTTTTGTTGTTTAATTGATAATAACTATTTGGAATCTTTTCCAACTTATAATTGGATTATAGACACAATTAAGCCTTGTGTGGGTACAACACCTTGTGATGTAAATGCCACAGTCTATACAGATAGCTTAATCAATAGCTGGGCACCAAGTTTTTTATTTATATTTTTTCCTACTATACAATCAATCCTTGAATAGCGTTAAAAAAATAACCTACAATAATAATACCCATGGTGCAGATTGCGAAAAATAATGCCAAGAGCTCCGGTTTGACAGCTCTGCGCAACATAATCATAGATGGTATAGACAGCGTTGTGACCGCCATCATAAACGAAAGAACGCTACCAAGATCAGCACCTTTAGATAATAGGGCTTCTGCAATTGGGATGACACCAAAAATGTCAGCATACATTGGTATACCGACAATTGTTGCTAAAACGACTCCAAACGGATTTTTACTACCGAGCACCGCGTTAATCCATTCCCCGGGAATCCAGTTGTGAATAATGGCGCCAATGCCTACACCAATCAGGATATATGGAAATACCTTTTTAAAGGTGGACAGCATTTGGTCCTTAGAGTAAACCAGTCTATTCTTTCTCGTCAGGTCGGGTGCTTCTATATCTACATTTCCAGCAGTCATAATAAAGCTTTCAACGTACTTTTCCATTCGTAACTTTTCTATAACCGTACCACCTATTACTGCGATAATCAATCCGAGTATTAAATAAACGATTGCAACTTTGGTTCCAAAAATGCTCATAAGCAGAAGTAGTGAACCTAGGTCGACCATTGGGGAAGAGATAAGAAACGAGAAAGTTACCCCCACAGGAAGCCCTGCAGATGTAAATCCGATAAACAAAGGAATGGATGAACAAGAACAAAAAGGCGTTACCGTGCCTAGTAAAGCGGCGGCAGAGTTAGCGCCAACACCTTGGAATCGACCTAATATTTTCTTACTCCGTTCTGGTGGAAAAAAGCTCTGAATGTAACTGATAAAGAAGATCAGTAAACACAGCAGTATGATTATCTTAATGACATCATATAGGAAAAACTCGATGCTACCACCTATAGGGGTAGATGTATCCACTCCTAGACCTGAAAGGATATTTTCAATCAAGGTATTAAGCCATTTCATGCCAAGAAGCTGATATTGAGCAAATTCCCAAATCTCTTTTAATATTTGCATTCTAGGAAAACCTCACATATAATAACATATCAAAAATATTTGATGTGTTATTATTATATGAGTAAAATCAAAATTTGTCAATATGTTGTGATTATAATCTTCAACTAGGGCTTATAGCACAGGTGTTACACACTGTCCAGAAAGAAAATGTTTTTTACATGTTAGCTCATAATTATCTGCTATCAAAATAAATTATAGAAATTTATTATCTTTGAATACATTTTATTTGAAATTTTTCCTATATTGATGTATAATTTAACGGTTAAAAAATCGTCTAGGTTAGGAGGAAAAACATGAAGGTTTTAGTGATCAACTCAGGTAGTTCTTCAATTAAATATCAACTTCTTGAAATGGATACAGAAAAAGTTTTAGCCAAAGGATTAGTTGAAAGAATAGGTATAGAAGGATCAAGAATCATCCACAGAAAAAACGAGGAAAAATATGTTATAGAGAAGATTATAAAGAATCATGAAGAAGGATTAAAAGAAGTTTTAGATCTCTTAACTTCCGAAGATTACAAGGTCATTTCGTCTCTAAACGAAATAGATGCGGTTGGACACAGAGTGGTGCACGGGGGCGAACGATTTTCTTCTTCTGTTATTATTGATAAGGAGTCTTTGGATGCAATTGAAATGATGTCATTTTTGGCACCTTTGCACAATCCAGCAAATGTCATGGGAATAAAGGCGGCGATAGAGCTTTTACCCAATGTTCCACAAATTGCGGTATTTGATACTTCTTTCCACCAAACTATGCCAAAAACTTCTTTCTTGTATGCAATCCCGTATGAGTACTACGAAAAATACAAGATACGGCGTTATGGGTTCCACGGCACAAGCCATAAATATGTTTCAAGAAGGGCAGCTGAGATATTGGGAAAAGATATAAAAACACTTAAAATCATAACCTCACACATTGGAAATGGAGCTTCCATTGCTGCTGTAAAAAATGGTGAATCTTTTGACACTTCAATGGGATTCACTCCTTTAGAGGGTTTGGTTATGGGAACAAGAAGTGGGGATATAGATCCTGCTATTGTTTCATTTCTGGCTCAAGAAGAGGGATTAACAGTAAAAGAAGTAGTAGAAATATTGAACAAGAAAAGTGGAGTCTATGGAATAACGAAAGGTTTCTCAAGTGATATGAGGGATATTGAAGATAAAGCATTAGAAGGAGACAAAGTTTGTCGGCTTGCACTTGATATTTATGAGTATAGGATAGCCAAGTATATTGGAGCTTATGCGGCAGCGATGAACGGTGTAGATGTTATCGTGTTTACCGCTGGTGTAGGAGAGAATTCTCCAGTAACAAGGGAAGAAATATGTGAAAAGTATTTAACTTATCTTGGTGTAAAGATAGATAAAGAGAAAAACAATTTTAAAGGCTTAGAAAGGGTCATAAGTACTCCTGATTCTAAGGTTGAAGTGTTGGCTGTTCCTACAAACGAAGAGCTTATGATAGCAAGAGAAACAAAAGAATTGGTTTCAACCAAAAATTAAATTCTAAAATATTGTATAAAGTTAATAAACTGTAGAGCAACTAATAGGTTAGCTCTACAGTTTTTTTGGAACTGATTATTAAAAAATTGCTTCGTCAATATTATCAAGGTTGTATGGGGTTTGTTGATAAACATAGTAATTTAACCAATTGTTGAATAAAATATAAGCATGACTTCGCCATCTTACTAGGGGACGTTTTTCTGGATCATCATGTGGGAAGTAGTTCACAGGGATATCAATGTCCATACCTTTTTCTAAATCACGATAGTATTCTTTTTTTAAAACCTCTGGATCGTATTCCGGATGTCCTGTAACAAACACTTGCCTACCACCTTTTCTTTCAACTAAATAAACACCAGCTTTTTTAGATTCAGCTAGGATTATTAGTTCTTTTATAGGTTCAATATCTTCCCTTTTGATTTGGGTATGTCTCGAATGAGGAACCCAAAAAGTATCATCAAACCCTCTAACCAATGGTGAGTCTTCACAACTTACCGAATGCTCAAATACACCGAATATCTTCTTTGAAACATGATATTTGTTTATACCATAATGATAGTATAACCCCGCTTGAGCACCCCAACAAATATGAAGAGTAGAAAACACATTTTTCTTTGACCATTCCATCACTTCTTTCAGCTCTTCCCAATAATCCACTTGTTCAAAATCAAGAATTTCAACAGGGGCTCCTGTAATGATTAATCCGTCAAACTTTCTGTGATTTATCTGATCAAAAGATTTATAAAAGGTGTCTAAGTACTCTTGCGATACATTTTTATGATTATGTGATATCATCCTTAAAAGCACCACATTTATTTGCAAAGGGGTGTTTCCCAACAAGCGTAATAATTGAATTTCGGTGACTACTTTGTTCGGCATTAGATTCAAAATAACAATCTCTAAAGGTCTTATATCTTGATGTATCGCCCTCTCTTCAGTCATTATAAATATGTTTTCTTTTTTCAATACCTCTGCAGCTGGTAAGTTTTCAGGAATTTTTATTGGCACTTTTAACTCTCCTTTCGTTCAGTTCTGTCCCGGATGAACTTAAAAAATGATTATTAATTTTTAGCTGCTTTAGTTAATGCTGAATCAATATCCTCGATCAAATCATCTATGTCTTCTATCCCAACGGATAGTCTAATCATATCAGGACTTACCCCAGAAGCTAACTGTTCTTCTTCACTCAACTGCCCATGCGTGGTACTAGCCGGATGAACGGCGAGTGATCGAACATCACCAACATTAGCAACATGAGAAATTATTCTTAACCCTTCAATAAACCTTTTCCCCGCTTCTACTCCACCTTTTACTCCAAAGGAAAGCATCCCTCCAAAACCATTTCTTAAATATTTAACAGCATTTTTATGAGTTTTATGATTTTTTAACCCTGGATAATTCACCCAACTTACCCTCGAATCCTCGGATAGAAATTCTGCAATTTTCATGGCGTTAGAACAATGTCTTTCCATTCTCAAACTCAATGTTTCAATACCTTGCAATATCAAAAAAGAATTGAAAGGACTTATTGAAGCTCCCAAATCTCTTAACCATTGGGAACGAGCTTTCGAGATATACGCAGCATTGCCAAATCTTTTATAAAAGCTTATCCCATGAAAAGCTGGGTCTTCTTCAGTTAACATACTGAATTTGCCGTTGTTCCAGTCGAAATTTCCACTATCAACAATAATTCCACCAATTGAATTACCGTGCCCGTTTAAATATTTGGTTAAGGAGTGAACAACGACATCGGCACCAAATTCAAAAGGTTTGCACAAGTACGGTGTAGCGAATGTATTATCTACGATCAATGGGATGCCATTCTCATGAGCTATGTTAGAAATGTATTCAAAATCAGGCACAGAAAGTTCGGGATTACCGATGGTTTCCACATAAACCGCCTTTGTTCGATTATTTATCTTATCTTTTAGGCTATTCACATCGTCGAAATCAAAGAAAACAGGCTTTATTCCAAATTTGCTCAAAGAATTCTTAAATAGTGTGAATGTTCCACCATACAAAGAGCTTGATGTAAGTATTTCATCCCCTTCATTCATAATGTTTAATACCGCTATCGCTTCTGCAGCTTGACCTGAGGACGTAGCTAAAGCACCGACACCACCTTCCAAAGCAGCAACTCTTTTTTCCAACACATCGGTCGTTGGGTTCATTATACGCGTATATATGTTCCCAGTTTCTTCCATGTTGAAAAGCCTGAGAGCATGAGCTGAATCTTCAAAGGTATAAGATGAAGTCTGGTAAATTGGTACTACGTTAGCCCCTGTAGTTGGATCTTTTTCATAACCTGCATGAACCATTAAAGTATCGAAATTGTGATTTCTTTCTTCCATATTTTTCCTCCTCATTTGTTTAAAATTATAGTGATTTGAGAAACTCTAAAAACTTGTGTTAGCGCCCATAAAGATGAAAGAGTTTCAGCACCTTCGCCTAGTAATACGATTAATAAGATTTTTAACAGGAATGTGGCAAATTTCCCCCCCTAAAGTGTTATAATCAATAGCAGCTATAATAAAGTAAAAAGAAAGGGCTGACCAAATGAATTGGGTTATACCTATTATTATCTTTTTTGACCAATTAACTAAAAAACTTTCACAAACTTTTCTTCTAGAAAACAACATTAAAATCGGATTTTTTCAATTGACTTACATTGAAAATACAGGTATCGCCTTTGGATTTTTTAAAGATATGGCCTTGTTTCATGGAACCTTTTCTACGTTAATAGTCATTTTTCTTTTTATATTAAAAGAAAAATACAAAGAAAAATATAAGTTTTTTACTACTTCTTTTGACTTGGGTATATCTTTTATTATAGGAGGAGCTTTAGGTAATATCTTTGATAGAATCAGGTTAGGATACGTTGTAGATATGATATATTGGCCAAACTTTTCTATATTCAACGTAGCTGATATATTCGTGACGTTTGGTGGTGTGATTTTATTATACCATTTTTTCAAAAGGAGCAAATATGGAGAAAAGAATATACAAGGTTGAAAAGGATGATGATCAAAAAAGACTCGACGTATACATTGTCGAAAAAATCCCCATTGAAATTTCTAGAAATCTCGTTCAAAACGCAATAACCAAAGGACAAATTACCGTCAATGGAACTCAAAAGAAACCTCATTACAAGGTTAAACAAGGCGACGAAATTCAAATAGATTTTGATGAATTGTTAGAAGAAACCAAAGAAGAGGAAATCTTACCAGAAAATATACCACTAAATATACTGTATGAAGATGACGAATTAATCGTTATCAACAAACCTGCTGGTTTGATAGTACATCCAACACCGAGTATTAAAACCGGTACTTTGGTTAACGCCCTAATGTACCATGTAAAGAATCTTGACAAAACGATGATGGATCCAAATAGATTAGGAATTGTTCATAGATTGGACAAAGAAACCTCTGGGGTGATGGTCGTAGCAAAAAATGCTTACTCACATCACTTGCTTTCAAAAGAATTCAAGGAAAGAAAGACCATGAAATACTATGTGGCCCTAATAGAAGGAACGCTGAAAGAAAAAGAAAGAGAAATAAATTTGCCTTTGGGGAGGCACCCTATTTTAAGGCACAAAAGGGCTGTTGTGTACAACGGAAGAGAAGCGATAACCGAATACAAAGTTTTAAAAGAATTTGGAGATCTTGCCACGTTGGTTTGGATAAGGCTGAAAACGGGAAGAACCCATCAAATAAGGGTACATTTCAAATACATCGGTAACCCATTAATTGGAGATTCTTTGTATGGAAAAAATAAAATCGAAAAAAATCTTCAAATACCAGTAAGCAGACAGATGCTTCACGCTTTGAAATTAGGGTTTTATCATCCAAAAACTAAAGAATGGATGGAATTTTCGGCCCCTTTACCCGTTGATTTTAAAACTCTTTTGATCACTTTAACAAACCTAAAAGGACAAAATTCTTGACGGAGGGCCTGCTAGTGAAGATCTTAGGACCTGTGGTAACTTCAAAAAGTATTGGTAATTCCTATCTTCAGCTAAGGGACCTTTTTCCCATAGCAAAAAGATATGGGTACAATTGCATAGTTCTATCAGAACCACACCCACGATCGTGGGTGAGTTTTATCGTTTATGCCCAAAAGTACAAAATTAAACCAATACTTCTTTATGAAACGGTAGATGGCAAGTACTTATTGCAAACAAACAATGATATTAGATCATCTATAATGCACTACAACGGATTAGGAAACGGCTTAAAATTAAAAAAAATCGACTTAGATCTTCCCTATGTGAAGTATCCAACTAGCGTTTTAAAAGATATATTTAAAGATGAAGAATCTCTTTGCATCAAAGACGGTTTAAAATATCAAAATGAACTATCTATTTTCTCAAATATAGAAACTTATTACAATATGAGAAACTATAGATTTGATGAATACAAAGTCACTGATTATAATTTAACAGATATTATTTCAGAAAAAGACCTAACCTTCCAAGAAAAAAGACGACTATCCTACGAGTTGGACATCATAAAAAAGCTAAAAGTAGAAAATTATATTTTAACTGTAAAAAAAATAGTTGACACCGCTAAAAAAAATGGCATTTCTGTTGGACCGGGAAGAGGCTCTGCAGTAGGTTCTTTTTTAGTTTATAAATTAGGAATCACTAAGATTAATCCTATTGAATACGATCTCCTCTTCGAAAGATTTCTAAATGAATACAGACATGAACTACCCGATATAGATCTTGATATCGACGCAGAAAGAAGAGTTGATCTAATAAAGGCCTTGCAAAAAGAATTGGGAGAAAACAAGATCTCTCAAATCAGGACCTACTCAACTATGAAAGTCAAATCCGCTGTAAAAAAGGCAGAAGAATTACTTGGATACACTTTAGAAGCTAAGATAAACACTCCAATAAGAAGTAAAGAGAACATTGATAAATTTAAATCTTTACCAAAAAAAGATAAAACCTTTTTTTATGTGGCTTACTATCTTGAAGGAATAGAAGTGGCAGAATCTGTTCATGCAGCGGGTTTAATAATTTCCCAAAATGACCTTAGAACTTTTTCTCCTCTTGAAAAAAAGGAGATACCTATAATAGAATGGGAAATGTCCGATTTAAAATATTTAGGAGTGGAAAAGTTCGACATTTTAGCTTTGGACACGTTGACCTTCTTAAAAAAATTGGAGATAGAAGAAAAGTACCCGGAACTTAACGATTCAAAAACTTTCCATTACCTATCCAAAGGTTTGACAAAAGGTATTTTCCAATTGGACTCAAAATTAGGGCAAAAATTAGCACAAAGAATAAAACCTAAAAATTTTGAAGAACTCATCTTACTATTAGCCATCAATAGGCCCGGACCTCTTGAATCTGGGATGATAGATCAATACGTTAATGATGACTCCCCAGAATATTTGAAAAAGCTTCTCCCCGAGACAAAGGGAGTCTTAGTTTACCAAGAACAAATAATGAAAATTGCCCAAATCCTAGGAGGATTTTCTCCACAAGAATCAGATTTACTGAGAAAGGCGGTATCTAAAAAAGAAAAAGACAAAATCACCACCTTCAAAACCAAATTTGTTACCAACGCCTCAAAAAAGATAGACGAAAAAGAAGCAACTTTATTGTTTTCTCAGATAGAAAACTTTGCTCAGTATGCCTTTAATAAATCTCATGCTGTAGCATACGCTCACATCACATACTGGTTATCAGAAAAAAAATTCAAAGATCCTTCACATTTCTTCTTAGAATATGTTAAAATAAAAGGCGTTGATGTTGATATAATAAATGAAGCATCATTTTTAGGTGTAAAAACAAAGTTACCAGACATTAGATATCCATTTGGTTTGGCTAGTAATGAGGATCTAATACTACCTTTGTATATAATCAAAGGAGTAGGTAAAAATGTCTCTCAGATATTTGAAGAAGCAAAATTCTCAAGTTTAGAAGATTTTTTTAATTTCATAATCAACAAAAATATCAATAGAAATATTGTGGAATTAATAATCAAATCGGGAGCATTAGATTATTTTAACAACAACCGAAAAAATCTACTAAGAGAGACCACTCAACGGGTGAAAGGAAAAGTTCAGCAATTAGAAGATATAAAAAGTACATTGTTTGGAGAGAGAGAACAAAAATCAACTAAAAAGGTTGAAACAACCTTACAAGACTATGCGCAATACGAAATAGAAAGTATAGGATTTCCTTTGAGTTTGATGTCCCAAAAAGGGTTATCTAATACGTTGATAGATAAATATCTTTATAGGCAAAAGGTATACCTTGATGGATATGTCTACAGAGATTTCATCGTCGATAACTCTGCTATGATCTATTCAAAACTTTATAACAAAAACTTGAAAAGGTTTACAAAATACTTTTAAATTCCAATTTTGAGAAGGGAAAAAATGAAAATCAATATTTTATCAATAGCTGAGAAATACCCTGGTCAAGGGGTTTATTCTGCTACTTTAGATCACAAATACATCTTAAAAAAATATAGTGATTACACTATATATGAGAACAAAATTTTAGGTGATTACGATGTGTTACATATCCATACTCTCAACATAAAAAGCTTCTTATCATTGTTAAAAAATAAGAAAAAATCTTTTTGTGTGATTTCTGCTCACATAGTTCCTAATTCATTGAAAGGAAGTATAAAATTTAATAAACTATGGTTACCTTTTTTCAATAGATATTTAAAATATTTCTATAACTCTTCTGATTGCATTTTAGCCGTCAGCGATGAAACCAAAAATGAATTGATTAAGGATCTCAGGATAAATCCTAATAAAATTTTGGTCTTCAGAAATTTTGTTATAAAAGAATTGTTTCTCACAAAACCTGAGGAAAAACACATACAAAAATCTTATTTAAGAAAAAAATACGGGTATAATGACGATGATTTTATAATTTTAGGTGCCGGACAGATACAACCTAGAAAAGGTATAACAGATTTCGTGGAAACCGCTAAAAGATTAAAGAACATGAAGTTCATTTGGGCTGGTGGAATGCCTTTTAAACAGTTCACCGAGGGTTACGAAGAAATGAACAGGTTGATAAAAAAGGCTCCTAATAATGTTAATTTTACTGGGAGTATATACAGAGAAAAAATGATTGATTATTATTCTTTATCCGATATTTTCTTCTTACCTTCCTTTCATGAAACCTTTGGCTTAGTTGTAATTGAAGCAGCTGGAAGTGGTTTACCCTTAGTGCTGAGAGATTTACCCGTTTACAAACAAATATTTTCTCCTAACTATTTATCCGGTAATTCAGTAGAAGATTTTGTGGAGATAATCAAAAAGCTTAATATTAACAAAGAGTTATATGACGAATACGAGAAAAAATCTTACCAATTATTTGAAAATTATAGCGATGAAAAAGCCTTTATAAAATTAAAAAATATCTATGAAGAGGGTATAAAGCAAAAAATCCATTCAGGAGGAAAAAATGTCCGAAGATAAAGGCAAAGAAAATGAAAGCACACTTAGTAGAAAAAAAATAATCATTAATCTAATCGTTGTTCTAATTATTGGTTTAGTCATCAACATTTTGATATCTTTTTTTGCAGATTTTCAAGAAACCTTCGCAACCCTTAAAACAGTCAATCTATTTTTTATTGTGAAGATATTTATAGTTTTTTCTATCGCTTATTTGATAGATTTAATAAGATTGTACATAGTAACTTTAAGTTTCCACAAAAAAATAAAGTTTAAGGATGCCATTTATAATACCATTTCATACTATTTTATGTCAAATATCACACCAATGGCTAGTGGTGGTCAACCTTATCAAATATACCATCTTACAAAATTAGGAATAGAATCAACTTTGGCTACAAATATAGTATTGTCAAGGCTTGTAGAAAATTTATTATTCTCGTCGGCTATCATACTAATTTTCATAAGAAGAGTAATGAGTATTTTAGGAAGAATAGGAACTGGGAAATATATACTTATCATTGGTATAATAGCCACTTTAGGGTTCTCTGCTTTGTTAATTTTAATATTCTTAAACCCAAAACTGCTATATAAATTATTTCATTTCTTACTAAAGATATTCCCATTAAAAAATAAATCGAAATTCGAACAAAGATTACAAAAGTTAGAAAATTGGTTAGAAGAGCTAAAATTAAGTATTAAAACACTTTGGATAGAAAAGGCACATATAGTTACGCTTGACTTTATATTCGGAGGTTTCATTGTTTTTTTTCATTCCCTTGGTTTATATATTGCATTGACAT
The DNA here is from genome assembly GCF_002924605.1 of Petrotoga sp. SL27. NCBI lineage: Bacteria > Thermotogati > Thermotogota > Thermotogae > Petrotogales > Petrotogaceae > Petrotoga > Petrotoga sp. SL27. The sequence continues at coordinate 88,089 of NZ_JAIP01000011.1, forward strand.
CAATTACATCAAGAAGTTACAACATTCTTGAAATATTCATTCTTTTTATAATAATGAATTTTGTTATCTATTATATACCTACCCCTGGTTCCACAGGTGGAGTAGAAGCATTGTATGGTATCGTTCTTGCCAGTTTTATGCCTGGAAGATTCGTTTCTACAACAATACTGTTGTGGAGATTTGCAACTTATTATTTACAAATAGCCTTTGAAGGGGTAATCTTACTTATGACAAAGGCAAAAGAAAAAGGGGTTGAAACGTAATTAATTAATATACTCGTTTCTCAAATCGATTAATCTTTTATCCTCTCCCAAAGATTTTAGCCTTATAGTTTTATTTTTCAAATTATGCATAGACTCGATTTTTCTTATAGTAGCACTCTTACTTCTCATCGTAAGTGTATGAGTATAAGCAAAACCTTTTACAAATTTCACCCCTTTTAAAAGATCCCCATCGGTTATACCCGTTGCAGAAAATATTACATCTTCCCCTCCAACTATTTCATCGGTATAAAAAATTTTTTCAAGGTCCCAACCTTCTTCCTTGATCGATTGTTCTTCAATTCTATCCCTTGTCCATAATTTCATTTGAATTTCTCCATCTAACGTTTTTAAAGCAGCAGCCGAGAGTATCCCTTCAAGAGTCCCTCCAATACCAACATAGATATCCACCCCACTATCGGGAACGGCGGTGGCTATGGCAGCTGTGATATCCCCATCACTTAATAATTTTATTCTCGAACCAGCTTCTTTAATCTCTTCTATAATTTCTTCATGCCTTTGCCTATTCAAAATAACAAAAGTTAGTTCCGTAGGTGCAATTCCCAAAACCTCACATGCGATTTTTATATTCTCTTTCAAAGGTTTTCTCAAATCCAATTTACCTTTTAGTTCACGACCTACAGCAAGTTTAAATGAATAAAAAGTTGGTAGTACTTTAATGCCTCCAGACACCGTGGCAGCAACCGCACTTATGGCATTGGGCAAACCGAAAGCAGCCAATTTCACTCCATCTATAGCATCAACGGCCAAATCCATTTCAGAAGTGCTGTCTTGCCAACTACCCACTTTTTCACCAACGTACAACATATTTGAATTTTCTTTAGCGTATTTACTCATCACTATATTTCCTTTAAAGTCTATGTAATCAAACATACCTCTCATAGCATCGATGGAACTATGATTAATCATTTCCAAATTACCACAACCCAAAAATAAGCTACTCATCAAGGCTGATGCTTCTGTAACCCTTACAAAATCCATAGTCAACTCTGGATAAATCTTCTTTTCCATAAAAACCCCTCCTCACAGAATTTTTTAAATGACTTTAGGAACTTTAAAACATGTAATAGCGCACGGCGTTAAGGGGTAAATTCCTTAAGATCCCCGAACGCATTTGCTTCGCAAATGAGAATTTGGAAATTGTTTCTAAAGCATTATAAAAGCATTTTGCACAAAGCTGCAAAAAAACATCGTTTGCACAATGCAGCAAACCCTCCCCACCCTTAAGGTTAAGAAGTCTTCACTCTTTTGCCCTGAAACTTTATCTTTCTTTAGCTTTTCTATTATAATATTTTTATACTTTTTAAACAAATAATAAATTTCGAGAAATAAAAAGTTTAAACATCGTAATCATCTCTATTTGGAAATATTTCTTCCTAATCAAGTATAAACGGATTATTTGAGTATACATAAACCAGAACTGCATGAAAAATTATTTAACTGTGCTTATTTTCAAAAAAGTATGGTAAAATTTTAATGGAGGTGATTTAATGGACCTAACAGAGTTAGAAAAAAGCTTAACTTTTCAAAAGAAAAGTGTATGGAGCAAAAGGAACAGAGAAGATATCGATAGGTATACTTCGCAGTACAAAGATTTTATAAACTTTTCTAAAACCGAAAGAAAAGCAGCTTCATACTCAGTGGAGCTCCTTGAAAAAAACGGTTTCAAACCTCTTTCTTATTACGTGGACTCAGGAAAGATAGAGAAAGGTGATAAAGTTTACTTTGTAAACAGAGACAAAGCAGTATTTGCTTTCAAGTACAACAATCCTTTGAAGGATGGCATCAACATAGTAGGTGCTCATATAGATTCGCCGAGGTTTGATTTCAAGCCAGAACCTATAGTTGAAGATGAAAATATTGCGATGGCCAAGACTCATTATTATGGTGGAGTGAAGAAGTATCAGTGGTTCAACATACCACTTGAATTACATGGCGTAATAATAAAAAGTGACGGCAGTAAAATAGAAGTTTCCATAGGGCAAGACGAAAATGACCCCGTATTTGTAATATCTGATTTGTTGCCCCATTTAGATAGAGATTTAGCTGGTAAAAAGGTTTCGGAAGCCTTTGAAGCTGAAAAGATGAATTTGCTCCTTGGTACTACTGCTATTTCCTACGATGAAACCGATAAGGTTAAAAATCCAGTTAAGTTAAATATCTTGAAAATCTTGAACGATAAATATGGAATAGTAGAAGAAGACTTGGTCAGTGCAGAATTGGAAATCGTTCCTGCCCTTCCTGCCAGAGAGGTGGGCTTTGATAAAAGCCTTTTAGCTTCCTACGGACACGACGATAGGGTCTGTGCCTACACAGGATTGACCGCTTTAATCGATGCTCAGACCTCTGTAAAAAACCCGGCAGTTTTACTAGTCGACAAAGAAGAAATAGGTAGCGATGGAAATACAGGAGCAAAAAATCATTTCTGGATCTACGTGTTGAAGAAAATTGCCGCTTTAGTAAAAGAAGAAGAAATACTTCAAAATATAGAAGAAATACTTACAAATTCCACTCTGCTTTCAGCCGATGTATCAGCTGCTGTAGACCCAAACTACAAAGAAGCTCACGATCTATCCAACGCGCCAAAACTTGGTTACGGTATAACTCTTATGAAATACACAGGTTCAGGGGGCAAAGGAAGAACAAACGATGCAAATGCTGAATTAGTAGGAAAAGTTAGAAACCTTTTCAACAAAGAAGGCATATCTTGGCAAATAGGAGAACTGGGAAAGGTAGACAGAGGTGGAGGGGGAACCATAGCCCTTTTCTTTTCTGAAAAAGGTTTAGACGTTTTGGATGCTGGCGTTCCGCTTTTGGGGATGCATTCTCCGTATGAAGTGGCATCAAAAGCGGATATATACGAAACTTATTTAGCGTATAAAACTTTTTATGAAAAATTTGGAAAATGAGAATTTTTGTAGGAAACTCAGCAAATGCGATGGAATTTTTTGATTTTGATTTAATATTATCAACCTCAGGTTGGTCTTTAAACGACCAATCTGAGGTTATTGCTATCAATAACAAAGAGTATGTAGAATGTTATATAAACAGGAATAAAACATACTTAAACAAGGATAATAGGTTCATCACAGAAAAAGATGTTTTATTATCTTTTGGCTTTACCAAAGATGCTCTAAATTTTGAATTTTATTTCTTGAACCTTTTGTATCAAGTGGATTTAATCGTTCTATCTTTGAACTTCTCTGAAAATTTAGAAAGAAAAGCCCTTTTACACATACAGTCAAACTTGAGAAGGGTAAAAATCCCATCTATAATCATCAACACAACGAAAAAAGAAACTACGGTATCCTACATCGTTCCCAATTACAAAAACGAATTCGTGATCAAAAACGCTATTTATTTCACACTTGATTTTAAAAAGAGTAAAAATTATATATACTCTTTTGGAAAGTATTTATCGGATTTAAAAGAAACAATTCACACCTATGATGTCAAGGTGTTGAGGTAAAAAATGAGATCACAAGATCTGTTCTTAAAGTTACATTATAATTTTCTTAAAAAAGAATTATTTGAGTCTTTAAAAATGATTGAAGAACCCAAAAACTATAACAAAAACAGTTTAGGTATATACATAATAAAAAAATTGACTCCAAAAAGCATAATAAAACAGTTTGCTGAAGGTATTAACCAAGGTTTTTATATCTTTTCTTTCTCCTCTAACAAAAACATCCACTACCGCAAATTACACTTGATTTCTGAAATTGTCAATATTTACGGAATTCATTTGATTCTATTTCTAAAAAACGATATTCTCAAACTTTTCAACAATCAAGTTATCTTCATAAACCAGGAAAGAAGTTTAACTCATAGATTATTCTCAATAAACTCTTATAAAATCTCTTTTATCCTTCCTGAAGAAATGACAAATCCCGCTGTTATAACAACTTTGAAGATTCAAGAAGTTGACCTAGTATTCAGTAAAAGCTCCATGAACGACAATAATCAGGACTTAGCTAATAATTTGATCGCATACGTTGTAAACGATCAAAAAATATTTTCCCCTTCTATTCTAGAGAAAGATAAAACTTTCTTAAAAGAAAGGGGAAAAATATGGTTGAACTTACGATATTTAAAAAGTATTAAAGACAATTATTTAGAAAAAAATTACAACGATTTGCAAAGGATAAAAACAAAAATAGACCTAATTCAAAGATAATTAAAAAGCCATTTACTTTCTCTTAGAAATATTGACCCTCAGAAGATTCTTTTCAATTCTAGTTTGTAATTTTATTTTTTTAAATTGATCTTCCGTTGCTTTAATCTGTTCTTGGGCACTTTCCATAGCTTTCCTTGCGGCTTCAACATCTATATCTTCCGATCTTTCAGCAGCGGTGGTAACGATGGTCATTTCCTCCCCCGTCATCTCCAAAATACCACCATGGATAGCGAAACTCTCAACTGAGTTATCTGCTTTTTTTATTGATACAGGGGCGATTCTCAAAGAAGTCACTATTGGCAACCTTTGAGTTAAGGTTCCCATAGACCCCTCTTTTGTTTTAAATTCTACATACTGAACGTCTTCTTCGTACTTTACCCCTTCTGGGGTAACAACTTTGAATTTAAATATTTATACCACCTGCCTTACAAACACTTCATTCATTCATTTTTTTAGCTTTTTCTAAAGCCTCTTCTATAGTTCCCACCATGTAAAAGGCGCTTTCAGGTAAATCATCATGCTTCCCTTCAAGTATTTCTTTAAAACCTTTGATAGTATCTTCTACATTAACATACTTACCCGAATAATTTGTAAACCTTTCTGCAACAAAGAAAGGCTGAGTTAAGAACCTTTGAATCCTTCTCGCTCTATTCACTACCTGCCTATCTTCTTCTGATAATTCTTCAATACCCAAAATCGCTATTATATCTTGTAAATCTTCATACCTTTGCAAAACTTCTTTGACTTCTCTTGCAACCAAGTAATGATCTTGGCCAACTACATTGGGATCCAACATCTTTGATGTGGAATCTAATGGATCAACTGCCGGATAAAGTCCCAATTCTGACTGCCTTCTTGAAAGGTTTATATTTGCGTCCAAATGGGCAAAAGTAGTGGCAGGTGCGGGATCCGTGAAATCGTCCGCAGGAACATAAATAGCCTGAACAGAGGTAATAGATCCATCTTTTGTGGATGTTATTCTCTCTTGCAACTGTCCCATATCCGATGCCAATGTTGGCTGGTATCCTACAGCAGACGGCATTCTTCCGAGTAAAGCTGACACCTCTGATCCTGCTTGTACAAACCTGAATATATTATCTATGAAAAGTAAGACGTCTTTTTTTTGTTTATCCCTAAAATATTCTGAAATTGTCAACGCGGTTAGAGGAACTCTGAACCTCGCTCCAGGTGGTTCATTCATCTGACCGAAAACCAAAGCCGTACTATCAATAACCCCTGTCTCTTGCATTTCCAGCCAAAGGTCGTTACCTTCCCTGGTTCTTTCACCTACACCTGCAAATACAGAGATCCCATGGTGCTCTTTAGCTATGTTCCTTATAAGTTCCATAACAAGAACCGTCTTACCTACTCCAGCTCCACCGAAGAATCCTATTTTCCCGCCTCTGGGGAATGGAGCCAAAAGATCTATACATTTTATACCCGTCTCTAAAATCTCAATCGATGTATCTTGTTCATTTAACGATGGAGGGTCCCTGTGGATTGGCCAGTATTCTTCCCCTTCAATGTCTCCTTTTTCATCGATAGGTTTCCCCAAAAGGTTGACCATCCTTCCCAATGTGGTATCTCCAACGGGAACTTTTATTGGCTCTTGCGTGTTGATAACCTCTTGACCTCTTCTTATACCATCCGTAGAATCCATTGCAACACATCTAGCTGTATCGTCTCCGATTAATTGCTCAACTTCAAGTATTAATTCTTCACCTGAGTACTCATTTTTTACCTTTAAAGCATCGTAAACGTTAGGTAGTTGGCCTTCGGGAAATTTCACATCGACGACAGGTCCAATGACAGATATTATTTTACCCTTTTGATCTTGCATCGAATTACCTCCTATTGCATATTCGCCCCATTAACAATCTCTATCAATTCTTGGGTAATAGAGGCTTGTCTTTGCTTGTTGTATTCAAGGTTCAACTCTTCTATTAAATCATGTGCGTTATCAGTGGCGTTTTTCATTGCGTTCTGGCGAGCATGAAGTTCACTCAACTTGGTTTCAAATAAAAATAGATACATTTTAGAGAGAAGATACTGATACGCAGCATCCTCAAACACTTTCTCTTCCTCGGGTTCGTATTCGTATCTGGCATCTATTTCAAATTTATCTTTTGTTATTGGAAGTAGATCATAAGTTTTCGGTAACTGTATCAAGGCATTTTTTAACTCTCCATACACAACCTTCACCTTGCTAATCCCTTTATTTTCCATAATTTGGAAAATAATGTCAAGCAAATACTCCGCATTATCAACCTTTGGAATGTCGAATAAATTTATCTCTTTTTCCAAGACTGTTTCACTCTTTAAGCCTGAATACCCTTTTGCACCCAATGCAAAGTATCCTTTAAAATCTTCCAGCTTAGATTTCACCCTTAAAGCTTCTTTAACTAGATCAGATGGAAAAGAGCCAGCTAATCCCATGTCTGGGGTGATCACAAAGATTAAAGAACCTTCACTATTTTGAGTGTAAAAGCTTTCCTCAACAAAGGGAACTTTTTTTAGAATTCTTTCCGCGTAGTTAGAATAATCTTTTATACCTTTCCATTGCCTTTGTATTTTGTTGAGCCTTGCTGCAGCAACCATCTGCATAGCTCTTGTTATTTGCATCGTAGATTCTGTAGAGGCGATCCTTCTTTTAATGGCTCTTAAATTACCACGACTCATTTAAAATCACCCCAATCATCTAAACACATTCAAAAATTTTGAGATTGCTTCATTCAGCTCTTTCTTTATCTCATCTGCTATATCTTTGCTCTCTCTTATCTTATTTAAGGTATCCCTATAATTTTCTTTAAGATAAGCTAAAAATTGTCTTTCAAAATCACCTATTCTATCGGTAGGGATCTGATCCAAATAACCTTCATTGGCAGCGTAAATAACGGCAACTTGTTCTTCTATCTCCATCGGTGAATATTGTGGTTGCTTCATCAATTCAGTAAGTTTCTCACCTTTTATTAACTGTTTCTTAGTTGATTCATCAAGATCCGCAGAGAATTGAGTGAAAGACTCCAACTCTCTGTACTGAGCTAAATCTAATTTTAAAGATCCTGCTACCTTTTTCATCGCCTTAGTTTGCGCAGCTCCACCGACCCTTGAAACAGATAAACCTATGTTAACAGCAGGTCTTACCCCTGCGTTAAACAAACCTGTTTCTAGATAGATCTGTCCATCCGTTATTGAAATAACGTTGGTAGGAATATATGCAGAAATATCGTTCGCCTGTGTCTCGATTATTGGTAAAGCTGTCAAAGATCCATTTCCATAGTTTTCGTTCAACCTAGACGCTCTTTCCAACAATCTTGAATGCAAATAAAAAATATCTCCGGGATAAGCTTCCCTTCCAGGCGGCCTTCTAAGCAATAGTGATATTTCTCTGTAAGCAGCGGCGTGTTTGGTTAGATCATCATAAATTACCAACGCATCCTTACCATTAAACATAAAATATTCTCCAATTGCTGCACCAGCGTAAGGAGCTATATACTGTAAAGAGGCAGGATCTGAAGCATCTGCTGCCACTACTACGGTGTAGTCCATTGCACCGTACTTTTCTAAATTATCGATAGTTCTTGCCAAAGACGAGGACTTTTGCCCGATCGAAACATAAATACAAAAAACATTTTTCCCTTTCTGGTTTATAATTGTATCAGTAGCTATAGCTGTTTTACCAGTTTGCCTATCTCCGATTATAAGCTCTCTTTGACCTCTTCCTATAGGGATTAAGGCATCCAACACTTTCAACCCAGTTTGAAGAGGTGTATCAACAGGTTTTCTAGTTACAACACCCATTGCCTTTCTTTCAATAGGATAAAAATCATCGGTGTTTATTTCACCCTTTCCATCCAATGGCATACCTAAAGGATTAACAACTCTACCTAGCAACTTTTCGCCAACGGGTACTTCTATTATTCTGTTGGTTCTTACTAATTTGTCTCCTTCCTTTATTCCTTTGTAATCTCCCAAGGTGATAATACCAACGTTATCTTCTTCTAGATTCATAGCTATACCGTAGATCTTTTCACCTTCAGATGTCTCTATTTCAACCAATTCGTTGGTCATAACATCCTTCAAACCGTAAGCCCTAACGATACCATCGCTTACCTGCATTACCCATCCTATTTCTTTTATCTCTCCACTTTCATAACTTTTAATACGCTCTTCTATTACTTTTGTCAACTCATCTGGATTAACTCTCAAATATTTCACCTCCACTAACTGGGGCATAGGCAGATTGAATGTTCTCTAAAAATCCTTTTACGGAGTAATCAAAGAACTTATCTCCGATGTATAACTGTAATCCACCTATAAGATCTTCATTGAATTGTGTTATTAACTTTATTTTTCTTCCTGTTTTATTTTGAATAGCCTGTTTAACCTGATTTATAATCGTATTACTTACTTCATTAGGAAGCACAAGCTTCACTTCTACAACTTTTTCTCTCTCTAAACTCTCTTGATACAAAATATGAGACATAAAAGGAATCAAATTTTGACGCCTTTTATCAGCCAGAACTTCCAAAAACTGAACAAAAATAGTATCATCAAATTCTGATACATCTTTCATTCGTGAAACTATATGTTTTGGCGGAATCAACGGGCTATATACCATGTCTCTAAGAGATTCGCTACTTTCGAGAGCTTTTTTTAACCTTTGAAACGCTTCTACGTATTCATCTAATCTTGAAATTTCACCCTTCTCTTCCAAAGTATTCAAAAGGGCTTGGGCATACTTTGAAGCCAAAAAATAAGAAGCTTTCATCACAATTCTCCTTTGTCTTTCAAACTGTTTATAGCCCTTCTTATCAACTCTTCATTCTTCTTCTTATCAATCTGCTCCTTTAATATCATAGAAGAAATAGCAACAGCTAGAGAAACGATTCTCGATTGTAATTCTCTTGCTGCACTTTCTTTAATCTCTTCAGCCTCTTTTTCTGCTTTGTCTAAAATAAGTTTCCTTTGCTCTTGAGCCTCTCCTTGAGCAGCCTTGATTATAGATTTAGCTTGTTCATCGGCTTCAGATAAAATTTCACGCCTTTTTTCATCTGCTTCAGATAGTTGTTTATCCAATTCTTCTTTCTTTAATTGGGCTTCTAATCTTAATTTTTCAGCCTCATTCAAATTTTTCTCTACTTCTTTTTTTCTTTTATCTGTAATATCAAAATATGGCTTGTACAACAACCTGTACATAAGAAACATGAAAACCAAAAAACCTACTAAATTAACTATGGAAGTTAAGTTAAAAGATATCATACACTCACCTCTTCGAGCAAAAACTAATAACGCTCAACAAAATAAACACTCATGGAAGAACAAACAACAAAATCAAGGCAACAACCAAAGAATAAAGACCAGTTGATTCTGTAACCGCCATTGCCAATAACATTCTCGTTGTTAAATTCCCGCTCATCTCCGGCTGTCTAGCCATAGCATCCATTGCGTGTGCTCCAATGTTACCTTCTCCAACACCAGGACCTATAGCTCCTATCCCCATTGCAACTCCTGCCCCTAACAATTTTCCTAAATAATATAAACCCCATCCAATGGAACCACCTTCGGTAGCTAAATTTTGAAGCATAGTAGCTAAATCCATCTTTTTTTCCTCCTTAAACTAGTTTTTTCTGATTTGATAAGTTTTCTTATTCCAGCAAAGACCCAATATACGCAATAGTCAACAAAGAAAAAACAAAGGCTTGAATGAGTCCGACAAACCAACCAAAAAAGCCCCATAAGAACACGGGTAAAACAAAATATTTCAACATATAACTAATAATCAACACCAATATCCCACCACCCATAACGTTACCAAACAACCTCAAAGAGTGAGAAATTGGTTTAGCTATTTCACTAATTATGTTTAGGGGAAACAACAATGGATTTGGTTCAAAAAAAGATTTAAGCCATTTAAGTACACCTTTAGCCCTTGCCGCAAAAAAGTGGCTGACAACTAAAACCATCAAGGCATACGTTAGATTCACATTTAAATCGGAGGTAGGTGTGTACCAGGTATCCGTGAACAACTGAACATTCAACCCATTTTCAACAGGCACAACGTTTACTCCAGGCATTCCACCAAGAACGTTTGAAACACTTATATACAGAAAAAAACTCATAGCTATTACAAAAGTTTGTTTTCTATACTTCGGATTGGGTACGGAATCTTCCACCATTTCCCAAAAATAATCAAAAAAGGTTTCTACAGCAGCCTGTAACCTTCCAGGAATCCTCTCAAAATGTATGCTTCTTGCCACTAAAATCAGCAGAAACATAACAGCAAAAGACATTATCAGGGTCATCGGGTTCAATTGACCAAAGAACCCCCCATCACCAAAATAAACTATCCATCTATCCCCAACACCTTCTAAACTCATGTCAAAAACAAAAAAGTTAATTAATCCCAAAACTATATAAGCCGCAAAAAGAAAGATGGTAAATTTCTTCAATCTATCGTTCGTCAAAAGAACACCTCCTCCAACTACTTACCAAACTTATTTATATGATAAAAATGGAACAATCTTCAGATTAATCAAACCTACAAAAGCCAACAAAAGGGCATATGCTGAATTAATAGCAGCGATTCCCAATATCACACCATACAAAAGATACCTCATAAAAAAACCGGGTAAGATCTTCCTTGGCTTTGAACCAACCGTCATTTTTTTAATCTCTTCGGCAAGTGAATAAAAACCTATAACCGCTCCAATTCCTCCCCACAACACCCAAAGAGCTTCGAAAGAAAAGAACAAAGAAAGAACTAAGGTCTCAACCAGAATTATCGCTATTGTTTTCATCTCTATCTCTTTCAGCTTTTTTTTCAGCTCTTTCATACTTCTCTACCTCTTTCAAAAGCTCCCTTATTCCAGAATATAATCCGGAAATTATTCCTAAAAACATCAGCAAAACCATCCATATCTGCTGGTCTGTAAAACTGTATATTAAATATCCTATCAAAAGACCAACAAATATATTTGACAAAACTATTACAGCAAAATAAATGATCATGTTCAAATGACTAAGTGAACGTAGGTCGTACTTTTTCACAATAAAGCCTCCAAAAAAACAACCATAAATAATTATACTATCTATTCACCAAAATTTCAATTATTTTAAAATATTAGAGGTGGGGAGCGGGGCAAAACCAACTCCTTTTTCCTTATGGGTGGGGAGCGGGGCAAAGGGGCGCTATAACGTCTTTGAGAGTTTATAAAGACAATAAAAAATTATTTGATGGGAGACGACCAACTAGTTCGTCTCCCAATTTTTTAAAATATAAAACCTAGATATTTCCTTAAAAATATTAATTAGAAAATGTAAAACCCTTTCTCAACAACAATGGTTCACCATTCTTCTGTTCAATGGTTACTATCACTTCCCACTCCCCTTCATCCAAAACTTCGTTAATTTCTACCCCTATTGAAGGATAAGTAAACGCTTGTGTGACCATCTCCCCTTTAGCTGGCACCTTTAAAAACAAATCTATAAAGATTTGAAAGTTATCTTTGTTTATACTGATATTATTCAAAGAAAGTTCGTATCCTCCCGTTTTTCTTTCACCTGCACTAATACAAACAACGAAAGGAATGCCCCTTACATTGCTAACTACAACATCATCTTTTTTGATTATCACATCAGGTGTTTGACTCTTGTAATAACAATCTACAACCTTATAATTCTCCATATCTTCTCCTTTGTCAAAGGTGTAAGCGTCTAAAGGCTTTTTATCTATTCCTACTCCTTGAGCAGGTTCTTGAATAACTTCTTGTTTAACCCCTGTTTCATTTTGTAATGATGGAGATAATAAGAAAAAAGCGGATCCAATCGCCAAAGCTGTCAAGGAAATTACTAAAATTATCTGAGTTTTAGTCATTTTTAAAAATCTCCTCAATTGAAAATCAGATGTTTCTTTTAACAACATAAACTTAGAAGATAGTCCAAGGTATTCTATCTCCTCCATATTCATCAATAAATCCCATACCTTCTTGGTTAATTGATATTTCAACTGGAATAGATTCATTGTTTATTTGTATTTCTCCTCTTATACCGAATTCTCCTTCAGGAATCGTTCCAACGTACTCATAAGATAAATAATAATGGCCGCTTTCAATGATATGTTGTAATAGGTCAATACTAATTTCTTCGTTACTAGGAAGTTCAAATGTCTCTATTGTATTTCCGCCACCATCCAGCAAAGATATTGTCAGTGTTCCATTAAAAGGAAGATCAGTTGTTAAAACTGCTTTGAATTGAGTTGTTTCAAATTCTTGTGTATAGATTGTTTCATGACCAACTTCGACATTACCTGAATAACTCAGCTCTTCTTCCATTCTATAATTTGGTGCATAGTAATACAGATACTCAGGTCCTCCAATAATTATTTCATAATCTCCTGGTTCAATTCCGGCAAATAATTCAGTTCCATCGTTAGAAGTTTTCCCGTAATATCTTTTGCTCGTTTCTTTACTTTCTAAAGTTATAAAAACACCGGGCAAAGGGTTACTACTTCTTTTAGATATCGCCTTAACAACCAAATTCCCTGCTTCGTAATCAGTTGGATTAAGATTCAGACTTGCAGAGCTGATTCTTCCATAGCCGGCAGAGGTATCGTAACCATCCTCATCAATATCCAATGCTCCATCTTCGATCATCTTTCTTATCTGGTACACATTTGCTTCAGGATATTTTTCTTTAATTAAAGCAGCTAAGGCAGAAACATAAGGAGCTGGCATTGAAGTACCAGACCAGCGAATATAAGGATTACCATCAATCCCTTCATATTCACCCAATTCCACAGGGATTGTTGAAATAATATCCACTCCGGGGGCTGAAACAGAGACATAATCACCCCTGGATGAAAAATAAGCAATGTTATCCTTGTCATCGCTAGCAGCCACAGCTATTACACCTGGAAAGCCTGAAGGATAGAACCAATGTTGGTCTGTGGTGAAATTACCAGAAGAGGCAACAACAACTACGTCATTTGTAAGAGCATAATCAAAGGCATCCTTTAGGATGTTTGAATATCCTCCTCCCCAACTGTTCGACAAAACATCTGCTCCATTTTCTACAGCCCAAACTATTCCGGCAGCAACTGCATAATCACCAACGTAATTAGGGTTAAAGATTCTTATAGGCATTATCTTTGCATCTGGAGCTAATCCTACTACGCCCTGACCATCATCTTTTGCAGCTATTATACCCGCTGTGTGGGTGCCATGGCCGTCTGTGTCAGAATCCTCATTCGGATCAATCTTTTTATTCCAGTAAGGATCATAACCTAAAAACAATTGATCCACTAAATCAGGATGTGTTCCATCTGTCCCTGTGTCTAATAACCCTACAACTACACCAGCACCAGTAGCTGTTGCCCATGCGGTTTCAGCATTGATCTTATCCAAGGCGTACTGAAATTCTCTGTAATCTGGATAACCTTCCTCTACTTGATTCAACGCGCTACTTCCTGTTTTTTCTATGACAACATTTGGGTCATTTTTAATAACCTGTATTTCCCTATCCGTATAGTTTGGCTCAATATATCTTATACCTTCTATTTTTTCCTTACTTTCTAAATCCTTTAATACATTTTCAACATTTTGGCCTTCTAAGCTTAGAAGCGCAACCCTGATTTCAGGGATCAAACTTTTTACTTCCATCCCTTGATCAAGTTTATCTGTAAAATTTTCTAAATCCGATAAATTTTCATAACCAACAACGAGCACATCTTCGTCGTATTCACGTTCAGCTAGCTTTATCAAATCAGGAATATATGAATTTACAGGTGAAATGTCTGAATGATCCATAAAGGCATTGCTTTCATCCTCTAAATAGCTCAAATTGACACAGCTGTTGAAGATAAAGATTGAGATTATTAGTAAAAAAAGAACACAAAATTACGCATTTTCATAACGTTTTCCTTCCTTTTTTCAGTTTCCTACAGTAGTGAATTCATTTTGCTTATCTGGCATAATATCACCTTTAGGATTAACATTATACCCATTATCGACAGCTACTGAAACTGATACGCTATCCATGTCATACGCAACAGCATAGGCGTATTCTACTCCCCAATCGTATGTTTTGGCGGGTTCTAACTTATCGTCTTCATAATAATATATTCCATCTTGCAAGTATAAGAACCAACTCAAGTCATCATATTCAGAACTTCCTTTGCTTCCAAGGAATGTGACAGAAACTTCTTCAGCTCCCAAAGTCATAAAATCATACAAGTAAAGTGTCGATTCTTCTAAAATACCTGGAAATATGTAATTTTTACTTTGTACTAAATCGTATATCCACATCGTATAGTGGTATTCCACCTTAGATTCAGGCGAAATTAGTTCTTTTGTCGGTTCCCAAATAAAAGTTGGCTGCCTTGAAACGTCTGTTGCTTTGTCAGTTGGAGATATTAACTCAACATTAAAGGTCTCAAGTGGAACAACAGAACCTAATTCAACGAGTGTACTTTCTCCGTTTTCTGTATAAGAACTTACTGCGTACCAAGTTCTTCTACCGGCTTCCAATTCATCTGATTCATCCAAATAAGGACTATTTGTTACTGTAGCAATCTGTGTATAATTGCCATCCCCAAAATGTCTATAAATTCTATAAACATCTGGTTTTATAAACTTATCATAATAGATAAGTCCTTTTTGCAGAGCATCATAGTAATCATACCAATTTACTTTAATCCACAAATTTGAGTTTTCTGAGACCGAGTCTAATCCACCTACTAAATCTTTTAATTCAAGATATTTAACCAAAATGTTGTTGTTCATAAAATTATCCTTCAACCTTTGGGTAAATGTTTCTGATTGAGTCGTAGTAATTTCTTCTTTTAGAGTGTAAGAAATAATTGAACTCACCCCTAAACGCGAGGGATTTATTGGTTTAAAAAGTACACGCTCACTTGCTTTAGGTAAACACCCAGTCAGCAAAAACAACAAAATAAATATTAATTCTACATAATAAAATTTTTTCATAATAATGCTTCTCCCCAATTTCGACATTATCTATATTATCTTTTAAAACTAACCTCAAACTCTTAATATTTCTTTTCTTCAAACTTACCAAAATCCAAGTCAGATAATTTTAGAGAAAACTACGCTTTTTTCTTTAATAATATCATTATATCACCTACAATCCAACACGAAAGTTTTACATTTTTATTATTTTTTTATTGTAATTTTTAATGAAGTTAGAATTACTTATTTTACTTGTTCGTATCCTTTTTCCCTTTAAAAATCTTCTAACAAGCGATATTTTATAGTATAATATCAATGAAAACAACCAAAGGAGTTGTGAATATGTCTAAAAAGCTTTTGAAGAATGCGTATGTTTTGATAAGTGCTGATGATGATGTAGAAAAATTTGATATATTAATAGACGAAGATGAGATCGAAGACTTACTTGCCCCAGGTGATTCAACAGAGGTGAATTTGGGAGATGTAGACGAGTACGATCTAACTGGAAAATTGATCGTCCCTGGATTTATTAACACCCATACCCATTCAGTTATGTCTTATTTTAGAGGTATTGCTGATGATCTATCACTTAACGATTGGTTGTTCAAAGAAATGCTACCAAGAGAGGACTTTTTAGAAAGTGAAATGGCTTACTATGGTGCTTTAGTTTCTATTTTAGAGATGATTTCTAACGGAATAACTACTTTTGTTGACATGTATATGTTTACGGATGAGATAGCCAAGGCTGCATACGATTTAGGGATTCGTGCATATATATCAAGAGGGCTTTCTTATGATACTGATGAGGGCTGGAATAGGAGAATAAAAGAAAACATCAAAACGTATGAAAAATACAATGGATTAGATAACCGAATTTACATAGGTTTTGGGCCTCATGCCCCTTACACCGTTCCCATGGATAAATTAAAAGAAGTAGCCAAAATTACAAAAAAGTATGATACTCATATTCAGATTCATCTTTTGGAATCAGCAAATGAAAGGAAGCAGTACAATCTTTTAGAGGTTGAAAATACCGGTTTGTTCGATCTTCCTACGATAGCTGCTCACTGTGTGCATGCTGATGAAAAAGATATCGAAATTCTTTCAAGGAAAGAAGTGAATGTAGCTTATAACCCGATTAGTAATATGAAGCTGGGCAATGGGATAGCCCCCATAGTGGATATGCTTGATAAGAGTATAAATGTGACTTTTGGTACAGATGGTTCCGCAAGCAACAACTCTTTGAACTTTTTCAACGAAATGAAGTTTGGAGGTATATTGCAGAAATACAAGTATGGGCCTGATAGATTTTCGGTCGAGCAGATTTTGAGGATGATCTGGGAAAACGGAGGTTTTGCCTTAGAAACAAACATCGGAAGGTTGGAGCCTGAGTTCAAGGCGGATTTGGTTGTTTTAGATATGGATTCTTTTGAATTTTTCCCTAATGACTTATCAAGGTTAAAGTCTCATATAGTTTATTCTGTAAATCCTAAGAACGTTTTTGCAACGATGGTAGCAGGGAAGTTTTTGTACTACGATGGAGAATTTTTAACTTTAAAAGAAGAAAAGGAGCAAATATATGAGAAATTCCATAGCTTTTACAAAAGGATCGAAGATAAGTATAATAATAGCGATTATTCTGATAGCCATGACAACGATAGGGATATCTAAACCTATCGATGATTACATAGAGTTTTCTCCTAAAGGCTATGAAGATATAAGTAGGATAGTAACCAGAAATGGGACGATAATAAACTCCACGGTCTCAGACAATGGCGAACATTTGGAGTTGAACTTTAAAAAGGATGGTGGTTTGTACGAAGTTCACGTCGTTCATTTCAAGAATCCGTTCGCTTTGTTGAATTTTTGGTATAGTTTTGTGTGTGATTATTCTGATGGTTTAACCGCTAGTTTTTCTGCTATTCCTCTTATATACGGTGAGTACAATGGTGAGCATATGGATATGTATCTTAGTGCTTGGTATAGAGGAGTGAACAACTTATTTTTTGCTGTTTACGGGCCAAAAAGAAGCGTGATAAATGACTTGAAACTTCAGTTGAATAGATGGTGATTTTGTTGGATTTGTATAATAGGTTGAGTGAGTATTTTAAGAATAGATACGGCGAAAGAGTGCAAAGGTTACCAATCAACGCTGGATTCACTTGCCCAAATAAAACTGGCGTAAAAGGTAAGGGTGGTTGCATTTATTGCGATTTAACGGGAAGTGGTTTTGCCTCTTTTAAGCCTAAGGTAAGTATCGAAGAACAGGTTAAGGAAATGATTAATAGATACGAGACAAAAGCTAATAAATTCCTTGCCTATTTTCAGGCAAACACCAATACATACGCCCCTGTTGATGAATTGAAAGAAAAATATGAAAGTGCTTTGATAGACGATAGAATAGTAGGTTTGGATGTATCTACTAGGCCGGATTGTGTTCCAGATGATGTGATAGAGCTTTTAAATACTTTCAAAGATAGAGTTGATGTTTTCGTTGAACTGGGTGTTGAGAGCACTAATGCCAACACGTTAAAGTATATGAACAGAGGGCATTCTTTAGCAGAAGTTATAGATTCAGTTAACAGGTTAAAAAAAGCTGGATTAGAGGTTATTCTACATTATATAATAGATTTTCCTTGTGATACATTAGATGATGTGAAAGAGATGGCTAAGGTTAGTTCGGCGATGAATGTTGACGGTGTAAAATTGCATTCTTTGTATATCGTTGAAAATACAAAACTTGCTGATTTGTATAAAAGTGGGGAGTTTCCACCTTTGACGTTGGATGACTTTGTTGATAGGGCAATTACTTTCTTGGAATATTTAGATCCAAAGATCGTGATTCATAGACTCGTTGCTGATCCTCCAAAAACTGGAACGTTACATGGCAATTGGGGGATTTCTAAAATAAAGATTTTAAACTTAATTGAAAATACGATGAGAGAGAGGGGTTCCTATCAAGGAAAATATTTTAAGTATTTGAATAATTGAAGTAGGACGGTTGATCGCGAGTAGGCATACTTGGCCTATTTTGAGGAAAGTCCGGACTCTAAGGGCAAGATACTGGTTAACAACCAGAGGGAGTGATCCCTGAATAGGGCCATAGAAAAGAAAACCGCCGAAAGGCAAGGGTGGAACGGTGAGGTAAGAGCTCACCAGTGTCAGAGCGATCTGACAGCTTGGTAGCCTCTATCTTGAGCAAGGTCAAGCAAGAAGGCCATAGGTTGCCCGCCGAGAGACTTGAGTGTCCGCCTTCTGGGTAGACCGCTTAGATAAATGGTCAACTTGACAGAATCCGGCTTATAGTCCTACTGATATATTTAACAATGACGCCCAGAACGGGCGTCATTTTTTAAGTTATTCTTCTTTTGGGAGTAATTGGAGTATAGATAATTCTGAAGCGTCACCTTTTCTATAACCGATTTTTAATATTCTTGTGTAACCACCGTTTCTATTTTCGTATCGGGGTGCAATTTCATGTACTATTTTGTATACTAGTTTTCTGTCGTTGAAGTGTTTGTTTATATCCCTGTTTAAAGCTACTCTTCTTTCTGGGAGATCCGTTGAATTAGCTTCCTTGGCTTTGGTGATTATTCTTTCTACAAGCGGTCTTACAGCTTTTGCTTTGGCAGTAGTAGTAATTATACTTTCAGATTCAAAGACGCTTCTAGCTAAATTTTTCAACAGGGCGTTTCTATGGGAAGCATATCTATTTAATTTTTTAGTTTTAACTCTATGCCTCATCTAAAGTGTTCCCCCTTTCTTCTTGGTGTAATTTTTCATAATCTATATCAAATTTCTCTTTTAGCTCATTTTTTATCTCATCTAAAGATTTTTTCCCAAAGTTTTTGATTTTGAGAAGGTCGGCGGATTTTCTTTTTAATAGTTCTCCAATGGTGTCTATTTTTTCTCTTTTTAAACAGTTTTTAGCCCTTTTTGTTAAATCCAAAGAATCAATCTGAGTTTCCATTAAATCCTTTGGCAATCCAAAAATATTTTCTTCCTCTTCTTCTTGCACTTCTTCCTCTTTTTCAACTGAAACTTCCATTTGTTCTATAGTTCCAGCTTCTCCTTCTTTTTCCCAAAGTTTGGAAATGAAGTCAAAATGTTCCATCAAAATTTTTGTTGCCTCTTTCAATGCTTCGGTGGGGGTTGTATTTTTTTTCGTCCAAATTTCGAGAATTAGCTTATCGTAGTCGGTTCTTCTTCCTACACGAATGTTTTCTGTTAAATAGTTAACTTTAAGAACGGGACTGAACACTCCATCTATGAATATGTATTCAATGTCACTTTGAAATGTCAATTCTTGGGCGGGAATGAAACCTTTCCCTGCTTGAGCATACAATTCAAAGTCAACTTCCATATCTTTGTTGACATGAGCTATGACAAAATCTGGGTTGGCTATTTCTACTTCCGACGGAGTTTTTATGTCTCCACTTTTTATGACTTGGCCAGCTTTGTATTTCTTCCTTAAGCTTAATAGAATTGGGTAATCTATCCCATTGAGACTTTCAATGTCGTCTACTTTTAATTGAACCTTTTTTAAATTTAAAGTTATTTCAATGATGTCTTCTTTTATACCCTCAATCGTATCGTACTCGTGTAATTTCCCTGGAATACGTAGGCCGGTTATCGCTAAAGATGGAATGGAAGATAACAACACCCTTCTTAAAGCATTGCCTAAAGTTATAGCATATCCTTTTTCCAGCGGAAATAGTTCATATTTTGAGTAGTTATATTCGTCTTGCTCTTCCTTTTGGACTATCCTAAATTTTTCCGGTTTTATTAATATCTCCATACTATCTCTGATCCTTATTAGGGAATCAGAGCACACCTCCTTTCCTGCCCTTTTGAGCGAGGTGATATTTTGTGTTTCAAATAAATAACACTTTTTATTTAGAGTAAAGCTCTATGATGTTTGTCAAAGGTACAGGAACATCTATTTCATCAATCTTTGGTAACCTTTCGAAAGTTCCTCTAAAATTTTCAATTTCCACGTTTACCCAATTGGGAATATTTCTATATCCTTCTTGGACTAATTCTAATCCTTCTCGTACTTGTTGTATGTTACGACTTTTTTCTTTGACTTCTATTACATCTCCTACTTTGACTCTGTAAGAAGGAATATTCACTTTCTTGCCATTAACTAATATATGTCCGTGAGTTACTATTTGTCTCGCCGTTCTTCTGTTTGGTGCGAAACCCATTTGATAAACTACAGAATCTAGCCTTCTTTCTAAGAGTTGCATCAAAACTTCTCCAGTTTCTCCACTTCTAGATCTTTCAGCTTCTTCAAATGTGTTCCTGAATTGTCTTTCCATTAAACCATACATTCTTTTTAAAGCTTGTTTAGATCTTAATTGTATACCGTATTGGGTCAACTTTTGTTTTTGCCTTCCGTGTTGCCCAGGAACGTAATTTCTTTTTCTAAGGGCCGATTTTTCTGTGTAGCTTCTTTTTCCTTTTAAATAAAGGTTTATTCCTTCGCGTCGAGATAATTTTTCTAATGGTCCTATGTATCTCGCCATTAATTCTTTCCCTCCTTAATTAGAATCTTTTCTTTTTTGGCCTACAACCGTTGTGAGGTATAGGGGTAACGTCTTTTATGCTTTCTACATTTAAACCTGCAGCTTGTAAAGCCCTAATTGCGGATTCTCTGCCTGAACCGGGTCCTTTAACATATACATCCACTCTTTTTACTCCCAGATTTAGAGCTTCTTTTGCCACTTTATCTGAGGCCATTTGAGCTGAGAATGGAGTCCCTTTTTTAGCTCCTTTAAATCCAACATTTCCTCCACTAGACCATATTATTGGCCTACCCTCAGTATCTGTTAATGTAACTATTGTGTTGTTGAAGGTTGAATGAATGTGTACCGCTGCTTTTTCAGGAGCAGCTTTCTTTTTTTTGGTTCTTTGCTTTGCTCCACCTTTTGCCATTTATTTAAAAACCTCCTTAAAAATTTGATTTGATGTGTTAGTGCCACTTCGCCCCGTTGCCCACCCATGTGGAAGAGGGACCTGCGGTCCCTTAAACCCCTTAACTTACTCATAAGGATGAGAGAATTTTTATCCATTTGCATAGCTCCCCAACCATTCGTTAATGTTATCTTTTTTTGATCTTGGTTAATCTTGGTCCCTTTCTAGTTCTGGCGTTGGAGTGGGTTTTCTGACCTCTTACGGGTAACCCCGCTTTATGCCTTTTCCCCCTGTAGCTACCGATGTCTATCAATCGCCTTATATTTTTGTTAATCTCTTGTCTTAGTTCTCCTTCAACTTTATAATTTTCATTTATGTGGTGAGTTAGCTTTGAAATTTCATCGTCGGTTAGTTCTTTTGCTCTTTTATTCGGGTCTATTTCTAAGGTATTTAATATATCAAAGGCTGTTTTTCTACCTATTCCATATATATATGTTAATCCTACAAATAAAGCTTTATTATCTGGTACTTCAACACCTAAAATACGAGCCATCCATTTAGCCTCCTTGTAAAGAAATTTTTATTATCCTTGTCTTTGTTTGTGCTTTGGATTTTTTGAACATACAACCCAAACTTTTCCGCCTCTTTTGACTATTTTACAGTGCTCACATCGCTTTTTTACAGAAGCCCTGACCTTCATGATTTATTTCCTCCTTCATAATTCTCAACATCTATATTAATCTGTTTTTTCAATCTTTGTTTACTTTTTCCCTTTTCACAATTCTTCCTTTGTTTAAATCATAAACGGAAACTTCCACAGTAACCCGGTCTCCTGGAAGTATTTTGATGAAATTCTTTCTCATTCGCCCAGAAATGTGGGCCAATATTTCATGCCCATTATCTAATTTAACTTTAAAATTTGCATTAGGTAAAGATTCAAGAATATATCCTTGCATAACAACGACATCTTTTTTAGCCAATACAATCCCTCCTTTTTCAGGGATTTTTACTGTCATTAGAATCTGTAAAGTACGATTTAGCGCCCGACCCCCGCTCCCCACCCATGAGGAAAAAGGTCTACACCCTGTTACCCTGCAACTTACTCATAAAGATAAAAGATTTTTCCCCTTCAGCACTGGAGTCCCCTCATAAGGAAAAAGAAATGGAGGAGGGGTCCCCCATGACCCCTAAATAAACCCCTGAATTATAGTTGCGTTAGTATTTCTGGGCCATTTTCTGTCACGGCAATTGTATGCTCAAAATGGGCGGCTTTTGATCTATCTCTGGTTACAGCTGTCCAACCATCTTCTAAAATATCTACTTCGTAACTTCCCATAGATACCATTGGTTCTATTGCGAGGGTCATCTTTTTCCTGATTTTCGGACCTCTGCCTTGCTTTCCATAATTTGGAATTTGAGGATCTTCATGCAATTTTCTCCCTACCCCGTGACCTACGTATTCCCTTATTACGGAAAAACCTTTATTTTCAATATAAGTTTGAATTTCGTGACCAATGTCACCTATTGAATTACCGGCAACAGCTTTTTTTATACCCATGTACAAAGATTCTTTGGTCGCTTCAACCAGTTCTTTTTCTTTTTCAGGCACTTGCCCTATTATGTAGGTTCTGGCAGAATCTGCTATGTACCCTTTGTAAGTTAAACCACAATCTATAGATACAACATCACCATTTTTTAAAACTTTACTTTTTAATGGAAACCCGTGAACAACCTCTTCATTCAAAGAAAAGTTGATCGCATATTTGTAACCATTATAACCTTTGAAGGTGGGTATAGCATCTTCCTTTTCCATGTATTCCAAAACATATTTTTCAATGCTTTCTCCATTAACGCCTTCTTTCACTATCTCTGGAAGTAAAGCATCAAAAAGTAGGGCAAGCTTTTTTCCAGCCCGTCTCATCATATCTATTTCTTCATCAGTCTTAATTATTATCATTATTTGTTAAAACTCCTTAGTATATTAAACAATTCTTTTGTAACGTCTTCAACATTTTGGGCGCCGTCTATTGTAATGATTTTGTTATTTTTTCTATAATATTCTATTACAGACTCGGTGGTATTCTTATATACTTTGTACCTTTCTCTGACTACTTCTTCTTTATCGTCGTCTCTTTGAATTAATTTTGTGCCACATACATCACATTTTTCGTCTTCTTTTGGTTTAAGTGTGATTAAATTATATACTTTGCCACAGTTTGGGCAGACCCTTCTATTACTTATCCTTTTGACTATTTCTTCTTCGGCAACATCTATCAGTACCACCGCATCTATTTCTTTTTTTAAGTCTTTTGTTGCACGGTCCAAAAATTTTGCTTGGTCTAAAGTTCTAGGATAACCGTCCAGAATAAAAGAATCTAACTCTTGCATTTTTTCTTTTACCAGATTATTCATTATCTCATCTGAAACTAATTCTCCACGATCCATAATTGCTTTAGCCTTTTTACCTAATTCTGTACCTTTGCTAACAGCATCTCTTAAAATATCTCCAGTGGATATGTGTGCAATATCAAACTCCTTGGCTACCAATTTCGCTTGAGTTCCTTTACCTGCACCCGGCGGTCCGAAAAATAAAAGTCTCATTGAAAATTCATCTCCTTCCACGTAGCCTTCCTTTTTTCATGAAGCCTTCATACTGTCTAACTATCATGTGTTGTTCAATTTGCTGAACTATGTCTAAAGCAACTCCAACCGCTATTAGTGTGCTGGTACCACCTATCCAGATTTGCCGCATCCCTGAGGCACCTCTGATAAAGTAGGGTACTAAAGCGATTACTACTAAAAAGAGCGCTCCTATGAAGGTTACCCTTGTCATTACCGAAGTGATGTAATTAACAGTCGGTTTCCCTGGTCTTAAACCTGGTATGAACCCACCATAATTTCGTATATTATCCGCCACGTCGTTTGGATCCATAACAACAGAACTGTAAAAGTATGTAAAAAAGAAAACTAACAAACCATACAGTACAAGGTAAAGTGGAGCACCTATGGCAAATATTCTATCGTCTACAGTAGTTGCTGTTACCCCAGCAATCATACTGGGTAGAGTCATAATAGCGGAGGCAAAGATTATTGGAATTACCCCTCCACCATTTACCTTAATAGGTAAGTATGTCGAGGAACCTCCATAAATTTTTGTACCGACTACTCTTTTTGCATATTGGATATTAATTCTTCTTTCAGAGGTTTGAACCGCTACTACTGCTATTACTATAAATATGGCAACCGCCGCTAACAGTATCCATTCTAAAGGGGTTAAACCTATGAGAGCTTCAGCTGCGTATGTAGGGTACCTCGATACTATACCAGCGAATATTAAAACGGATACTCCGTTTCCTATTCCTTTTTCGGTGATTAATTCACCTATCCATAGTAAAAACATCGTTCCTGCTGCTATAGAAACGGTTGCTAAAGTTACAAAGAGAACTGGCGATAGGTTGGGAGATCTGTAATTGTTGGCAGCTATGGACATTAGTAATCCTTGTCCGAATGCTAATACTAACGTTAACATCCGGGTGTAGTGAGCAAATTTTTTTCTCCCACTTTCACCTTCTCTCAACATCTCCTTTAAACTAGGTATTACGGAAGAGAGAAGTTGAAAAATGATCGAAGCTGTAATATATGGGGTCACTGAGAGAACAAATATAGATAAATTGCTTAATGCCCCCCCAGCAAAGACGTCAAAAAAACCGATGAATCCTCCAGCCACTCCTTGGGATGCTCCACTTAAAGCGGATTGCCACGCCTCAACATTTATTCCAGGAATGGGGATGTAAATTCCTATCCTAAACCCTATCAACGCGAAAAAGGTGAATATAACTCTATCCCTTAATTCAGGAATTCTAAAAACGTTTCTAAAGGCTTTGAACATGTTATTCAATCACCTCTATTTTCCCGCCAACAGCTTCAATTTTCTCTCTAGCAGTTTGAGAGAAAAGGTTAGCTTTGACAACAAGAGGTTTTGATATTTCTCCTTTTCCTAATATTTTTACTCCATCGTTCAATTTTTTTATTACTTTCTTTTTTAAAAGTATATCTGGAGTGACTTCTTCATTTTCTGAGAAATACTTTTCTAATGTTTCTACGTTTACAACAGAATATACTTTTTTAAATGGTGCATTAGAGAATCCAAATTTTGGAGTTCTTCTAATAATGTTTGTTTGTCCACCTTCAAAGATTTTGCTTATTTTACCTCTTCCTCTTGCCTTTTGACCTTTGTGCCCTTTTCCAGATGTTTTTCCTAATCCTGAGCCGATTCCTCTTCCTAACCTTTTTTTAGGTTTTCTTGATCCTGGTGTAGGTTTTAGATCTTCTATTTTAAGTGGCATGTATATAGCCTCCTTATTTACGGTTTGTTTTTTTAAGAATCGATTTCTTCCCACTCGACTAAGTGATGTACGGTTCTTATCATTCCCCTAATTTGCGGATTGTCAGGTTTTATCACCACTTTATCTTTCCTAGTTAAATCTAAAGCATCGAGAGTTGCTAATTGTCTTTTGTTCTTCCCTGCTCTTCCTCTTACTAACTTTATCTTTAGACTTGACATTGCTCATACCCCCTCGTGTGCACCAAAAAATACTTGTTTTACCGATAAATCTCTCAACTTTGCAATTTCTTGAGGAGATCTCAACTTTTTTAATCCGTTGTAAGTGGCTTTAGCTAAATTTAATACGTTTGTCGAACTAATGGCTTTACTTAGAATATTATCTATTCCTGCTAATTCAACAACAGCTCTTACAGCTGAACTGGCTATAACTCCAGTACCCGGCCCTGCAGGGAACAGTAATACAGTGGAAGCATCTTGTTCACCGATTGTTTCGTGAGGAATGGTTCCATTTTTAACAGGAACTTCTATCATATTGTTCTTTGCATTCTCAATTGATTTTCTGATAGCTTGTGGGACTTCTCGGGCATTTCCAATTCCTATTCCTACTTTTCCATTTCGATTGCCTACTACCGAAACTGCACGAAACGAAATGGTTTTTCCACCTTTAGTCACTTTGCTGACCCTTCGAATTTCGATTACTCTTTCTTCTAATTCATTTGCAGCATCAGTAGCTTTTACTTTCTGATCGTTCGGCATAAATTACCAACACCTCCTAAAACTTTAAGCCCATTTCTCTTGCTGCTTCAGCAAGAGCTTTTACTTTTCCGTGGTATTTGTAACCACTTCTATCAAAAACTATTTCTGTTATATCTTTTTCTTTTGCTTTTTCAGCTATGAGTTTTCCTACTTCTTGAGCAGCGTTTTCATCCCAAGTTTTTTCTAATTTTTCTTTAAGTTGTTTTTGGGTTGTTGAAACGGATACCAATGTGACACCTTTAGTATCGTCTATAATTTGAGCGTATATGTGCTTTTGACTTTTAAAGACTGTTAATCTTGGTTTTTCTGGTGTTCCTTTTACTTTTTTTCTTACTCTTAAATGCCTTTTTCGTCTAAGGGCTTTTTTGTCTAATTGTTTTATCATTTTAAAAGGGTCCTCCTTTGAGAAAATATTTTAAACTTTCTTTCCTTCTTTTCTTAAAACACTTTCTCCAATGTATTTTATACCTTTACCACTGTATACGTTAACTTTTCTCAAACTTCTTATTCTTGCAGCGGCTTCTCCAACTTTGTATTTATCTATACCTTTAACCACCACTCTTGTGGGTTGTGGAACCTCTATTGTTATTCCTTCAGGTATGGGAAATTCTACTGGGTTTGAATAACCAATATTCAAAACTAAATTGTTTCCTTGAAGTTGCGCTCTGTATCCAATACCAGAAATCTCCAATTCTTTTTGGTATCCTTCAGTTACACCTTTAATCATGTTTCTCACATGAGATGTGAACGTACCTCTGAGCGCTTTTAATCGCTTTTCGTCTGAACTTCTTTTAACCACGCCTTCTTTTGACTTAATCATTAATTCGTTGTTATCTCTATTAATTTCTAAATATTCGGGTAAATTTAGACTTAATTCACCTTTTTTACCTTTGATTTTTATTGTTTGTCCATCCACAGATAATTCTACACCATCAGGAATAATTGTTGGTTTATCAGCTATTCTCGATTGTGGCATCTAGGCACCTCCTCACCATACATAACAGATTACTTCTCCACCAACTTTTTTCTCTCTTGCTTCTTTATCGGTCATTAGTCCTAAGGACGTTGAGAGTATAGCTATACCTAATCCACCTTTGACCTTTGGTATGTTACGTGTGTTAACATATACTCTTCTTCCACTTTTTGAAACCTTTATGATTCCTTCCATTATAGGTTTTTTTTCTCTTCTAGTTCCTTTGTACTTTAAATAGACTTTGAGTATTCCTTGTTTACCATCGTCTATGAATTTATAATCATTGATAAATCCTTCTTTTTTCATTATTTCTAAAATGTCTCTTTTTAAGTTCGATGCAGGTATTTCTACACTCTCTTTGAACACCGAGTTGGCGTTCCTTATTCTGGTTAGCATATCAGCAACCGGATCGCTCCACATTCTTTTTTCCCTCCTTACCAGCTAGCCTTCTTAACTCCAGGAAGTTTACCTTCTAGAGCTTTTTCTCTGAAACATATCCTGCATAAACCGAATTCTCTGTAAACAGCTCTTGGTCTACCGCAAACTTTACATCTTGAGTAAACTCGTGTTTTATACTTTGGCGTTCTTTGGGATTTTTCTATAAGAGACTTTTTCGCCATTAATTACAACCTCCATTCATGATTTTTGTAATGGGAAACCAAAATATTCTAACAGTTTCCTTGCTTCTTCATCAGTTTTAGCTGTGGTAACAATTGTTATATCCATACCCTGAATTCTATTTATATCATCAGGCCTAATTTCCGGAAAAATTAGTTGTTCTGGAATTCCAAAGGTATAATTACCTCTTCCATCGAAAGAATCAGATGGTAGCCCTCTGAAATCTCTTAATTTTGGTAATACAACATGATTTAATTTATACAAGAAATTATACATTTTCCATCCTCTCAAGGTTACTTTTACACCTATTGGCATTCCTTCCCTAACCTTAAAATTAGCAACACTTTTTTTTGCCTTTGTTATTAAAGCTTTTTGCCCTACTATCTTTGTTAGCTCTTGAGCATGTTTTTCAACAACGGCTCTGTTTCTGGAACCTTCTCCAACTCCCATATTAACAACTATCTTTACAAGTTTTGGTACTTGTAGTTCGTTTTTGTAATTAAATTCTTTCATCATAGAAGGTATTACTACTTCTTTGTATCTGGCTTTTAGAGGTACATACTGAACTTTTTCCATTGATTGTCCTCCTTTTTGCTTCTTCCCTTACATATCCACAAAATTTTTACAATGTTTCAAGAGTTTAAATGAATTAAGATTTTTCTACTATTTCACCACATTTTTTGCAATATCTTACTTTGCTTCCATCTTCAAGAAATTTAAATCCCACTCTAGTTTTTTGATCACAATTTGGACAAACTAACATAACGTTTGAAATATCAATAGGACTGGGTTGCTCGATAATTCCACCTTCCCTCATCTTTTGAGTGGGCCTTTGATGTTTCTTGACAACGCTTACGTTATCTACAATAACTTTGTTTTCCTTTGGAATAACCCTTAAAACTTTGCTTCTTTTTCCTTTATCTTTTCCAGCAATTACCATTACTGTGTCGTCTCTTTTTATTTTATTCATATTTTCACCTCACCAAACTTCTTTTGCTAACGACGCTATCTTGGCGTATCCTTTGTCCCGTACTTCTCTGGCTACTGGACCAAAAACCCTTGTACCTAAAGGTAACTTGTTTTTATCAACCAGTACGGCAGCATTGTCATCGAATCTGATATAAGTTCCATCTTTTCTTTTTATCTCTTTTTTTGTCCTGACGATTACAGCTTGAACCACTTGACCCTTTTTTAAATTCGTGTGAGGTATGGCTTCTCTAACGGAGCATACAACAGTATCTCCTATGGTCCCTTTTGATTTATGAAATCCTCCGAGTACTTTAATAACTCTTAGGACTTTTGCTCCAGAGTTATCAGCGACCCTAATTTTACTCTCTAGTTGTACCATCAACCTCACCTCCAAAGGCTTCTTGTACTTCTTCTTCAACTGAGTCGGGTGTTTCAACTTCTTCCGATAAAATATTTTTTCTTACAATTCTTTTTAAAACAAAAGCCTTTGTTTTGGAAAGCTTTCTAGATTCTTCTATTTCAACAATATCACCAATCTCACATTCGTTGTTTTCGTCATGTGCATGGTATCTTCTAGTTTTTCTAACAAATTTGTGGTATTTGGGATGTTTGGTTAGTCTGTCTGTTTCTACCGTTATCGTTTTGTCCATCGCATTGCTGATAACTTTTCCAGTTATTATCTTTTTAGACATGAAATTTACCTCCTTATTCCGAGTTCCCTTTCTTTGAGGATGGTCTTTATTCGAGCTATATCTTTCTTTACTTGTTTAATACTTGAAGAATTTTTTAGTTGTCCAAGTTCAAGTTGAAACCTCAATTGAAATAATTTTTCCTTCAAATTATTTAATTCTCCATTGAGCTCTTCGTCTGTTAATTCTCTCATCTCAGTTATTCTCATCAGAGCTCCCCTCCTATTTCATATCTTTGAACTATCTTAGTCCTTATCGGTAGTTTGGAGGCGGCATACTCTAATGCCCTTTTTGCAGTTGCTTCATCAACTCCACCTATTTCAAACATTACTCTTCCCTTCTTTACAACCGCTACCCAACCTTCCACATCACCTTTACCTTTTCCTTGCCTTGTTCCAATACCCTTGGAAGTTACGGGTTTATCGGGAAAAATGTTAATCCATATGTTTCCCGTTCTTTTTAAGGTCCTAACCATAGATAACCTACATGCTTCTATCTGTTGTGCAGTTATCCATGAGCTTTCCATCGCTTTTAATCCCCAGTCACCAGAATGTACCAAACTTCCACCTTTTGTCATTCCTCTGACTGTTCCACGTTGTTGTTTTCTATATTTTACTCTTTTAGGCATTAACATTTAGGATTTCCTCCTTTTTTACCATTTCTACAGTCTTTAACTTGCTTTAGCACTCTTTAGCCTGGTAGCCCGCCCAAAGGAGTAGGAGGACTGTAGGAAAGATTATTTAAGTGGTGTATCACCATCATAGACCCAAACCTTTATCCCTATGGTACCGTATTTAGTTTGAGAATGAACGACCGCATAATCAATGTTTGATCTCAAGGTTTGAAGAGGTAATCTTCCTTCCATATACCATTCGGTTCTTGCTATTTCTGCACCACCAAGCCTTCCAGAAACCATAATTTTCACGCCTTTAGCGCCTCGTCTCATAGCGTTGGTTATAGCTTTTTTCATAGCAACTTTGTGTGAAACCCTTCTTTGGAGTTGACCCGATACATCTTCAGCTATGAGTTGAGCGTCGACGTAAGGATTTTTTACTTCTTGAGCGTAGATCTTAACATTTTTATCCCCTACTATGTTTTTCAAATCATCTCTAATTTTTTTTATTTCTGCGCCTTTTCGTCCAATCAAAATTCCTAGTCTTGCACTATAGATATCTATTCTTATTAACGAATCACTAGGTCTTTCAATTAATATCTCTGAAATCCCAGCAGCTCCGTAATTTGATTTTAGATAATTTCTTATCTTTTCATCTTCATGTAAATAATCAGAATAATTCTTTTCGTTAAACCATACAGATTTCCAATTTTTGTTGTTCCCTAGCCTAAAACCGGTTGGGTGTACTTTTGATCCCACATATTTCACCTCACTTTATTTATCGGCACTTTTGTCTCTCACGGTTATATAAATATGGCTCATTCTTTTTTGAAGAATATCTGCTCTTCCATGAGACCTTGGCCATAATCTTTTTAGTCTAGGACCTTCATTCACCATTATTTCAGAAACATAGAGATTTTCAGCGTTTAATCCAAAATTATTCTCAGCATTGGCAATAGCCGACATCAAAGTTTTGTATAGTATACGTGCGGATTTTTTTGGACTAAAAGTGAGTATTTGAAGTGCTTCACTTATGTCTTTATTCCTTATTGAGTTTGCCATGGATCTAACTTTTTTAGGTGATATTCTTACGTATTTTGTAACTGCTCTAGCTTCAACAATTGGTTCAGAGGCTTCTTTCTCTTTTCTTAATCTGTGATATACAGATCTTTTTACTTTTCTACCGTCTTGTTGAACTCTGGAAACATTAGTATTAGTAGCCATAAACTACCCTCCTCAACCTTGCTTTACTATCTTTCCTTTAACTGCCTTTTTGTCTGGATGTCCTCCAAACCTTCTAGTTGGAGAAAATTCGCCCAATCTATGACCGATCATTTGTTCAGTTATATAAACCGGTATGTGTTTCATTCCGTTATGAACCGCTATTGTGTGCCCAACCATTTCTGGTAGGATCATCGAGGCCCTTGACCAAGTTTTAATAACCTTTTTTTCACCTTTTTCGTTCATCTCTCTGATCTTTTTGATAAGACTTGGATGAACATATGGACCTTTCTTTAAAGATCTTCCCACCTACTGCACCTCCTTGCTTTTTCTGTTTAGTGCCTTTAGAAATTCTAAAGCTTCTTTCAGTGCCCCTTCGCCCTGCAGCCCGCCCACAAGGCTAAAAATACTTACTTTACTCTTCTTCTTACGATAAATTTATCGGATTGTTTTTTCCCTCTTCTTGTTTTATACCCTTTAGCAGGGGTGCCCCATGGAGATTTAGGAATGTGACCTTTACTTCTACCTTCTCCACCACCCATTGGGTGGTCTACTGGATTTTGCACCATACCTCTTACCTTGGGCCTTCGTCCCAACCATCTGGTTTTTCCGGCTTTACCGTAAACTTCGTTGGAATGGTCTTCGTTGCTTACTACACCAATGGTAGCCATGCAACTTAAGCGAACCCTTCTCAACTCAGTAGAAGGCATTTTTAAAAGTGCATATTTACCTTCTTTAGCCATTAACTGAGCATAAGTCCCTGCAGATTTTGCTATTTTTCCACCTCTGCCTGGTTCAAATTCTATGTTGTGTACAAGCGTTCCTAAAGGAATATTCTCCAAAGGTAGGCAATTACCAACTTTGATTTCAGCATTTGCACCACTCATTACAGTTTCTCCAACTTTTAATCCCTTAGGAGCTAATATATACCTTTTTTCTCCATCGGCGTATACTAATAGAGCTATCCTCGCGCTTCTGTTAGGATCGTATTCTATTGAGGCAACTTTTGCAGGGATATTTACTTTATTTCTTTTAAAGTCGATTACTCTGTATTTTCTTTTATGCCCACCACCACGATGCCTCATTGTAACTCGACCATAATGGTTCCTTCCACCTGTTTTTTTCAATGGTTCCAGTAAACTTTTTTCAGGTTTGACTTTTGATAATTCAGAAAAATCAGAAGTCGACATATATCTTCGTGAAGGTGTTACGGGTTTGTATTGTTTTAACGCCATTATTTATTCACCTCTCCTACAAACTGCCTTGCAATTCTCTTATAACGTAACCTTCTCCTAATTTAACTATTGCTTTTTTCCATCCTCTGGTATACCCTTCACTTCTTCCCATTCTTTTTGGTTTGGGTTTCATATTCATTACATACACTTTTTTTACTTTAACTTTGAATATTGTTTCGATGGCTTCCTTTATTTCTGGTTTAGTAGCATTTTTTGCAACTTCAAATGTGTATTTTCGTTCTTGCATAAGAGAATAGGTTTTTTCTGTTAAGATCGGCCCGGTAATAATATCGTAAGCTTTTTGAAGCTCCATTAGCCGATCACCTCCTCGATTTTATTCACCATTTCTTTGGTAAGTACAATTTTTTCATTGTTTATTAAATCAAATACATTTAAACCGTCGACATTCTTTTTATTTTGACCAGGGTTATCCGCTATAATCACTTTCACCTTTGGCAAATTCCTTGCAGACAATTTGAAGTTTTCGTATGGTTCCTGGTTATAAGGTAATAAAAATAAGACCTTTTTACTTTCCATACCAAATTTGCCCAAAATATTTTTTACATCTTTCGTTCTCGGCTTTTCAAATTTAACATCATCTAAGACAATTAAATTATTTTCTTTATACCTGATACTTAAGGCAGACTTTAAAGCTAGTCTTTTCATTTTTTTGTTGAGGTCTTTGTGAAATTCCCTGGGTTTTGGCCCAAAAGCTACTCCACCGTGTCGGAAAAGAGGGGATCTAATAGATCCGGCTCTTGCTCTACCCAAATGCTTTTGAGGCCACGGTTTTCGGCCTCCTCCTCTAACTTCACTTCTAGTCTTAGTAGAAGCTGTCCCTGCCCTTTTGTTGGTTAATTGCATATCAACGTACCTATATAGTACATCCATATTTGGTTCAATGTTAAAGATTTCATCTTTTAGATCTAACGTTCCAACTTTTTCATTTTGAATATTGTATACATCTATCTGTGACATTTCCTAATAGACCTCCTTACTTCGTTTTTGGGCGCATTGCCTTAACGGCTTCTCTTATTGTTACCAATCCGCCCCTCGCTCCTGGAACTCCGCCTTTGACCGCTATTATATTGTTTTGTACATCAATGTAAACTACTTCTGAGTTTTGAATGGTTACCCTTTCATTTCCATATTGACCGGGCATCTTTTTCCCTTTGAATACCTTTGAAGGATAAGTGGCCATTCCTGTTGATCCCAGACCTCTATGAAATTTTGAGCCGTGTGAATTTTCTCCACCTCTAAAATTCCATCTTTTCATGACACCTGAGTATCCTCGACCTTTTGATTTCCCTATTAAATCAATCTTTTCTCCTTCAGAAAAAATGGACACATCGATTTTTTGTCCAATTTCGTAATCATCTACATTATCTACTCTAAATTCTCTTAAATACCTTAAAGGTTGCACTTGTGCCTTTTTGAAATGACCCATCAACGGTTTGTTTGCTTTTCTTTCCGGTATCTCTTCAAAACCTATCTGAATAGCGTTGTATCCATCTGTTGCTACGGTTTTCTTTTGAACTACCACACATGGTCCAGCTTTGATGACTGTCACCGGGATGGCTTTTTCATCTTTAAAAATTCGAGTCATTCCAACTTTTTTTCCTAAAATACCTTTCATTTTTTCACCTCCAGAGCCCGAATGATATCTGTATTAATTTTTTAAAAATTATAATGGCATCATGCCTTTATGTCTACGGATACTCCCGCTGGAATGTTGACTTTCAACAGTTTAGTAACCGTCTCGGGTGAAGCATTGTAGATATATATCACTCTTTTATGAACAATTTTTTCAAATTGTTCCATTGAATAAGAATATTTGTGTGGGGATCTTATAACCGAATACACAGTTCTCTTATTTGGTAATGGAATAGGGCCAGAAACTTTAGCTTCTGTATCTTTTACGGCATCTATGATTTTTTTGGACGATTCGTCTAGTAACCTATGATCGTATCCTTTTAGCCTTATTTTTATGTAGTTATTACCGGCCATAATTTTTTTAAAAACCTCCTTTGAACTCATTAGTAAGGGGAGCTGAAGCTCCCCGTACAATAAGACTTCCAAATTTATTATTCGATTATTTCTGTAACAACACCTGCTCCTACGGTCCTTCCACCTTCTCTTATAGCAAATCTCATTCCTGCTTCGAGAGCTACAGGGTAGATTAATTCTACTGTCATATTGATATTGTCGCCTGGCATTACCATCTCTGCTCCACTGGAAAATTCTACCAGAGTTCCAGTAACGTCGGCTGTCCTAATATAAAATTGAGGTCTGTAACCTTTGGTAAAGGGTGTATGTCTTCCTCCCTCTTCCTTTTTCAATACGTAAACCTCAGCCTTGAATTTTTTATGTGGGGTGATTGAACCAGGAGCAGCAAGAACCTGACCTCTTTTTACTTCATCTTTTTCTATACCTCTTAAGAGACATCCTACGTTGTCTCCAGCTTCACCTTCATCCAGTATCTTTCTAAACATCTCAACACCAGTTACAACAGTCTTTTTTGTTTCATAACTCAAACCAATTATTTCAATTTGATCTCCGGTGTGGACAACACCTCTTTCGATTCTTCCAGTAACAACCGTTCCCCTTCCAGTAATGCTGAAAATATCTTCTATGGGCATTAAGAAAGGCTTGTCAATTTCTCTTACTGGATCTGGAAAGTAAGAATCAACCGCATCCATAAGTTCATATATCTTTTGTGTCCAAGGACCATCTGGGTTATTTTCTTCCAATGCCTTTAAGGCTGAGCCTCTAATAACTGGAACTTCATCTCCGGGAAATTCATAGCTACTTAGGAGATCTCTAACTTCCATTTCTACTAAGTCTACTAATTCTTCGTCATCTACCATGTCAACTTTGTTTATAAAAACAGTTATAGCTGGAACGTTAACCTGTCTTGCTAACAAAACATGTTCCCTTGTTTGTGGCATAACACCATCAGTTGCAGCGACAACCAAAATAGCTCCATCCATTTGCGCAGCCCCAGTTATCATGTTTTTTATATAGTCCGCGTGACCTGGACAATCTATATGTGCATAATGCCTTTTTTCTGTTTGATATTCAACGTGTGAAACGTTGATGGTGATTCCTCTTGCTTTTTCTTCGGGAGCTTTATCTATCATTTCAAAAGGTGTGAAATCTGCTCCACCTTTGTAAGATAAAGCCTTGGTTATAGCAGCGGTTAAAGTTGTTTTCCCGTGATCAATATGACCGATAGTCCCTACGTTCATGTGAGTCTTTGCCCTAACAAACTTCTCTTTAGCCATTGTTCTATCTCCTCCTTGTAAATTATATTATCCAACTTATTCTCTGCTTAAGAGTTTTTGTGTTACTTGCTCCGGAACTTCCTCGTAATGAGAAAATTGAATAGAACTTGTTGCTCTTCCTTGAGAAAGAGATCTCATTATAGTGGCATATCCAAATAATTCTGATAATGGAACATAGGCATGTACTACTCTGGTGTTCGTTCCTCCAACGTTTTCGAAACTTTCTATTCTTCCTCTTCTTGAGCTTAAATCTGCAATTATATCCCCCATATATTCTTCAGGAGTTGTAACATCAACTTTCATGACTGGCTCTAACAAAACGGGTTTGGCTTTTTTTACAGCATCTTTAAAAGCCATGGATGCGGCTATTTTAAAGGCCATTTCTGAAGAGTCAACTTCATGGTAGGAACCGTCAAAAACTTCCACTTTAACAGCAACCATTGGATACCCTAATAAGACACCATCTAGCATACTTTCTTTTATACCATTCTCTATGGCTGGTATATACTCTTTTGGTATGACTCCTCCTACTATTTTATCTATAAATTCGAATTCTTTTTCACTATTCAGAGGCAACGGTTCAACTCTAAGTTTAACATGCCCATACTGTCCTCGTCCTCCCGTTTGCCTAATATATTTTCCTTCAGCTTCGGCTGGGAGTTTGATCGTTTCTTTGTATGCCACACGCGGTTGGCCTACTTTAACGTTTACCTTGTATTCTCTTTTAATTCTCTCAATGATAATATCTAAGTGCAATTCTCCCATTCCGGATAATATGGTTTCTCCGGTTTCATGATCAACAAAACTTCTTAAACTTGGGTCTTCCTCTGTTAAAGCATTAAGAGCTTTCCCCAATTTGGCTTCATCATTTTTGGTTTCAGGCTCTATGGAAACCGAAATAACGGGTTCTGGAAACTCCAGTTTTTCTAAAACCATGTTATTTTCTTTATCTGAAAGTGTATCCCCGGTAGAAGTATCCTTTAAACCAATTAATCCAACAATGTCTCCAGCCCTTATGTAATCAACTTCTTCCCTCTTGTCAGCATGAAGAAAAACAAGTCTAGCTACCCTTTCTGTTTTATTTTTAGTCGTATTGACTACATAACTGCCCTTCTTTAAAGTTCCTGAATAGACTCTTGCAAAAGTTAACTTACCAATAAATGGGTCAGCCATAATCTTGAAAGCTAACGCAAAAAAATCTTCGTTTTCAGATGGAAGAATGTCTTTTACAAACTCCCCCGTCATTCCATCGAATGCCTTAACAGGGGGCATGTCTAGGGGCGAAGGAAGATAATCAATAACTGCATCCAATAATGGTTGAACACCTTTGTTTTTAAAGGAGCTCCCACAAAGAACGGGCACTATTTTGTTTTGAATGGTTGATTTCCTTATCGCTTCTTTTAATTTATCCAATGGAATTTCTTCTTCTTCTATATAAAGTTCCATTATGTCTTCATCAACTTCTGCAATTGTGGAAATTAAATCCTCTCTCTTCGATTCACAAAAATCTATTAAATCGGGCGGAATACTCTTTTTCTCAATTATTTGACCATTTTCATCTGTCCAATAAAGTGCTTCCATAGTTAGTAAATCAACTACACCTTCAAAATCTGCCTCAGAACCTATTGGAACTTGCAACGCTACAGGATTAGCCCCCAATTTAGCCTTCATTGTTTGGATAGCGTTAAAAAAATTTGCCCCAATTTTATCCATTTTATTCATAAAGGCAATTCTTGGCACTTGGTATCTATCAGCTTGCCTCCAGACTGTTTCAGATTGTGGTTCAACCCCAACTTGAGCGTCAAAAATGGCAATAGCACCATCTAAAACACGTAATGATCTTTCAACCTCAACTGTAAAATCAACGTGGCCTGGTGTATCAATTATATTTATCCTATGATCCTTCCAAAAGGCAGAAGTTGCCGCAGAGGTTATGGTAATCCCTCTTTCTTTTTCTTGATCCATCCAATCCGTTTCAGTTGTACCTTCATCAACATTTCCTAATTTGTGTTTTGTCCCCGTATAAAACAAAATTCTTTCGGTAGTAGTTGTTTTTCCTGCATCTATATGGGCAACTATTCCTATATTTCTTATTTTTTCTATGGGGTATAATCTTTCTTTCAAAACAATCCCTCCTACTAAACTGCTATACTACCATCTGAAATGTGCAAAAGCTCTATTCGCTTCAGCCATCCTGTGAACGTCTTCTTTCTTTTTTACGGCAGGTCCCGTATTGTTATACGCGTCTATCAGTTCTTGAGATAATTTACTAATCATATCTCTTCCTTTTTTTGATTGTGCCGAAGTAACTATCCATCTTATAGCTAAAGAAGTAGCTCTATTTTCAGGTACCTCAAAAGGTACTTGATATGTTGAACCTCCGACCCTTCTTGATCTGACTTCTACTAAAGGTTTAACATTATCTATAGCTTTATGAAAAGCCTCTATGGGATCTTCTTTTGTAGCTTCAGCCAATTTTTGCAAAGAAGAATACACTATTTCTCGAGCTAAAGATTTTTTCCCATCATACATCAATCTATTTATAAATTTAGAAAGTAAAACATCTCCATAAACGGGATCTGGAACTATGTTTCTTTTTTCAGCAGTTCTTCTTCTCATTCAGTAAAGAGCCTCCTTATTAAGCCTTTGGTTTTTTGGTACCGTATTTGCTTCTACCTTGTTTTCTACCTTCAACACCAGCAGCGTCCAAAGTTCCTCTGATTATCTTATACCTTACACCAGGTAAATCTTTTACCCTTCCACCTCTTACCAAAACGTTAGAATGTTCTTGTAGATTATGACCTTCTCCAGGTATATAACAAGTTACTTCAATTCCATTCGATAGTTTAACCCTTGCAATCTTCCTTAAAGCTGAATTAGGTTTTTTCGGGGTCATAGTTGATACCCTTACACAAACACCCCGTTTTTGAGGGTTACCACGTAATGCAGGAGATTTGGTCTTTTTCTTTATAGATTTTCTTCCATGTCTTATTAATTGATTAATCGTTGGCACTTAGATTTCTCTCATTTCAAGGGAAGCCAATATAATAATGCCCTCAAAAATGAGAGTTCACCTCCTTCTGATTTATTTTAATTTATTATTGTTATAATATGTGGGATTCATATATTTAAAGAAACAGGAAAACGTCAGTGAATATTTTACATTATTAGACCTTAATTAAAAATTAATTAAATATAACAATTTGAATAATTTACTGTTATTTATAACCGATTTTCAAAAGATTGACCATTTCCTCTGGAATTTTTTTGATAAAGTCGTTTTCTTTTTTAACAAAATAAAACGAATTTTTTAGATAAGGGTTGGTTGTACCAGTCAATTGTTTCAAAATGTATAATTCATTCTTTGCCCTTGTTATGGCAACATAGAAGAGTCTTTCTTCTTCTTCTAATTTTTGTTCCTTAATTGCAAGACCGTTGGGAAAATCTCCCGGATTCACCGATATGAGAATAACTACTTTCCACTCCAACCCCTTTGCCCCATGAATCGTTGTTAGAGTCAACTTATTTTCATCTTTATCTTTGTTAGAAGCCATTACCCCTATCTCTTCGCTAAGCGTCAAATCTTCTATAAAAGCATTCACGGATTCGTATCGACTGGCAATTTCACTAAATCTTTCAATATCCATGTTCCTTGATTTTGAATCCGTAAAAGTTAAGAAGGAATATTCTTGGTAGAAATCCTGATAAACGATATCTATCAACTTGTCAGGAGTACTTTCTTTCTTTTCAAAAAGTTTTGTCAATAATTCAAGGGGTGTTTTGAATTTATTTATTTCAGTTTCTTTCAATATATTTGAGATGTTATCCTGTTCTTCATTTGTTTTGGTTTCTAACTGTTCATAAATCCTAGTTGCTGTTTTGTTACCAATTCCAGGGAATAATTTTAAAACTCTCATCCATGAAATCTTATCTAAAGGATTGTTTAATATCTTTAAAAAAGCTAATATGTCTTTAATATGGGCGGTTTCGATGAATCTCAACCCAGATAGTATTCTGTAAGGAATCCCTTTTGAATCCAATTTTTG
Source organism: Petrotoga sp. SL27 (assembly GCF_002924605.1). Taxonomy (NCBI): domain Bacteria; kingdom Thermotogati; phylum Thermotogota; class Thermotogae; order Petrotogales; family Petrotogaceae; genus Petrotoga; species Petrotoga sp. SL27. Next base: position 128,179 of record NZ_JAIP01000011.1, read on the forward strand.
TTGTAATACCATTGATAACGAATGTGATCTATATAGTACAGCGATATCTTTGTACTCTAAACCTTCGCTTAATTTATCTTCTATGATTTTGACTACGGCATCGGCTTGTTCTAAATCGTCAAAAGTTTCCACAACAAAAGGTTTTAAATAACTTTTTCTTTTAGGTTTGAGGACTTTAGGAACAGAGTTGGATGGTATTAGATGATTAATAAAACCTACTATATCAGAGGTACTTCTATAATTACTTTGTATTTTGAAAACTTTTGTTCTCTCATCTTCAATGAAATCTTTTATGTTTTTAAATAAAGCCCCTCTGAAGGAATATATGCTTTGGGAATCGTCTCCAACAACTATCAAATTCCCATGAACCGAGGATAAAGCCTCAACCAATTCGATTTGAATTTTGTTGGTATCTTGAAATTCGTCAACTAAAACATATTTAAATTGGCTCGAACACTTAGTTAGTATTTCTGGATGAGTTTTGAATAAAACTAAAGTATTTACTAATAGATCGTCATAGTCCATCGCGTTCATATCTTTTTTTAACTGGGCATATATACCCCAGATTTGTTCAATATCTCTTTCAAAATTCAACAAATAGGGGGCTCTTTCAAGTATTGATTCTCTTAAAGAGGTCAATGTGTTACATGAGTAACTTATAATTTTCATTATTACTTCTTCTTTGGGAAGTTTGTAATTATCACTGATTTCTTTGATGTACTCACTTTTAGCCATTTTCAATAAATCTTTTGAATCTTCTTTGTCGAGAATGCTGAAATTATTTTTGTAATCTAAAATTGTGGCATACTTTCTGAGAATAGAATTACACACATGATGAAATGTACCCGCGAGCATTTTGTCCATGTTTCTGTTAGTTACATTCTTTACTCTTTCGATCATTTCCCTTGCTGCAGCTCTAGTGAACGTGACTAGCAAAATATTTTCAGGTTCGACTCCATTATTCAACAAATACGCTATTTTATAGGTTATTACTCGAGTTTTTCCCGAGCCTGGACCTGCAACTATTATCGATCTTCCTTCTGATTTTATAACAGCTTCTTTTTGCTCCTCATCTAACTCATTTTCGAATAAAGATGACAGGCTTCCGCCCCTTAAGGAGGGGAACCTTTCCTTGACCCCGTTCGGGGTGTTCTTTTTCCCCAAAAAAAGGAAATCATTCCCCTTATTTTTCTCCATGCATTTACACTCCCATTACATATCGTACATCTTTTTTTCTATCATATCGCTTATTTCTTTTAATTGCATGCTTCTGGAAGGATGTCTTAATTTCCTTAGAGCTTTTACTTCAATCTGCCTTATTCTTTCTCTTGTGACATTGAAGAAACTTCCAACCTCTTCGAGTGTTTTCATTTTACCGTCAAGTAAACCATATCTCATTTTTAACACCGTAGCTTCCTTTGGCCTTAAAGATTCCAGAACTTTTTCGATTTCTTCTTTGAGTATCATTCTTACTGCAATTTCCTCTGGTTGATCGGCTTCAGAATCTTCTAAAAAATCCCCAATATAGGCATCTTCTTCATCAGAACCACTTATCGGGGCATCTACGGAAATGATTTCTTTAGTGGCCAATAAAATTTCATCCATTTTTTCCAACGGTTTATCCAGTAATTCGGCTAACTTCTCGGTAGTAGGGTATTCACCAGTTTCTTGGAGATGTTTTCTAATTACTATATTCATCCTGTTTATAGTTTCAACCAAATGAACAGGTATTCTAATTGTCCTAGCTTGATCAGCTATAGCTCTTGTGATTGCTTGCCTAACCCACCAAGTAGCGTAGGTAGAAAACTTAAAACCTCTTTTCCAATCAAATTTTTCTACAGCTCTAATTAAACCAATATTCCCCTCTTGAATCAAATCTAAGAACGTTAATCCTCTTCCCATATATCTTTTAGCTATACTGATTACCAACCTTAAATTTGCTTTCACCAATTCGTCTTTGGCTTTTTTGTCACCTTTTTTAGCTCTTATCGCAAGCTGCCTTTCCCTTGAAGGTGTTAAAAGTTTGATTCCCCCTATTTCCCTTAAATAAATCTTTATGGGTTCATTTACAGCAGAGTTATCAAATATCTGTGATTCCCTTTCTTGAAAAAGCTCTTCCAAATCCTCGTTAAAGAATTCTTCTTCCTGTTGGACCTGATCTTCTTGGAAAGATTCAATAATTTCTATTCCTTTGGATTCAAGCTTTTCATAAATCTTTTCTAAAAAACTTCCGTCAATTACATCAGATAAATTATGAGGTATACATTCATCTATATCTTGATAAGTTATGTTATTATTTTTCTTTTTAGCTATTTCAATAAGGCTTTCCAAACCTCTTTCAAGTTCTTCTATATAACATTCTTTGTCTCTTTTAACTCTAATTTTATCCTGATCAACGATCTCTATTTTTTCAATTTCTTCTATTAATTCTGAAAAATCCACATTGTTTTTAAGCTTTTCCATCTATCAGTTTACCTCCATAAGGAAAGTTATTAGATCGTTTTTGAAACATATAAAATCCCTTTTTAAAAATATGAAATCTACTATTTAATTGATTATTTTTAGTTTAGAATAAAGTTGTATGATTTCAGACGTAATATTCGTTTTCTCCGAAAGATCTTTTGTTTCATGAAGTTTTTTCTTCAATTCTTCTATTTGTTGGTTTATTTTAGTTCTTCTAATACTTTCTTTTAATGAAGAAAGAATTCGTTCAGGATTAAAGAAATATTCTATCTTCCAAACTTCTACTATCAAATCACTTAGTTCTTTTGAAGAATTTTCAAGCAGAAACCCAATATCTGAGTTTTGTGAGGTTAAAGTAAAAAATTCCTTGAGTAATTTATTGGAAAAATCTTCCTCCCTAAAATGATTTTTGAGTATTTCTCTGTATTGAGGATATTTAATCCATAGGTATAAATAAGATTTTACAATATCGTATCTTATATCTTTTTCTACGTAAAGGGTATCTTTCGGTTGAGAATAAGTCTCATTTGAAGAAGAACTTTCAGGTATGAGAGTAGACGTTCTTTCTAATATTTTTTGAATGTATCCAGCGCCTTTTCCAGTCTTACTTGAAATATTTTCTATAAAACCTTGTAAATAACTGATTCTTCCAACATCTTCGATTTTTTTATACCATCTTGACATTTCTTTCAAATATTTTTCTAAAGCGAATTCATTACTTAAATCGTATTTTTCTGCATAATAATCTACGATGAATTCATGAAACTTGTATGAACTTTTTAATATTTCGGCAATGTATTTGCTATCGTGTTTTTTGGTTAACTCATCTGGATCTTTAGCGGGATACTTCGAAACTGCTATTTGAAAATCTTTAGCAAATAAAGCATCGACAGTGGATAAAGTGACTTTTCGACCTGATTCATCCATATCGTACATTGTAACCACTTTGTTGGTCACTTTCAATAATTCAAGAACATGATCCTTGGTAAAAGAAGACCCTAAGATTCCTACAACGTTTTTGAAACCTAATTTGTACATTGAAATTACATCAAAGTAACCTTCAACCAATATCACAAAATCATTTTCTTTTATGAATTTTTTGTTTTTATAATATCTGTAAAGTATTTTAGACTTTTTGAAAAATTTATTCTCAGGAGTATTCAGATACTTGGGTGCATTCGTTTCTTCTTCTATTTGTCTACCCGCAAAGCCAACTAACTCTCCAACGTTGTTCCTGATTGGAATAATTAAACGGTTATAAAAAAACTCTTTATCCCCATTGATCATCAAACCCGTATTCTTTGCTATGTCTTTATCGAAAAGATTGTCTTCTATGACTTTTTGGATTTCTTGACCCGTGGCAAACCCCAATTCAAATTCTTCAACTAAATCTCTGTTTATCTCTCTTTTTTTAAGATACTGCCAAACTTTATGATTCGAAGAAAGATTGAGAAGATTAGAAGTATAAAGTTTGGAAACTTCTTCGTTGAAAGTTATCTCTACAGGTTCTTCTTTTTGAGTAATATCTAGTTCAATTCCAGCATAAGTAGCTATTTTTCTTAATGCATCCAAAAAACTAATTTGTTCGTATTTTTCCAAAAAAGTTATCACATCACCATGGGCTCCGCATCCAAAACAATGAAAGGTTTGAGTTTCTGGGAATATATAAAAAGATGGAGTATCTTCCGCATGAAAAGGACATAGTGCAGTGTAATTTTTCCCACTTTTAGAAAGAGACAAATAAGAATTGACGAAATCAACTATATCAACTTTGCTTTTAATTTCGTCAATTACTTTTTTCAGGCTATCATAATTTCTGCCCATAAAACTTCACTATTCCTTCAAAAATACGAAATAAATAATACAATACTCATCTTTTTGAAAATTGAGCTCTTTTCCTTGCTTTTCTCAAACCATATTTCTTTCTTTCTACCTCTCTTGGATCTCTAGTCAACAAACCTTCTTTTTTCAAAATAGGTCTCAAAGATTCGTCGTAGGACAGCAAAGCCCTAGCAATCCCAAGTCTAATGGCACCAGCTTGACCACTCAATCCCCCACCATTAACCCTTATGACTAAATCGAACTGTCCATTTGTAGAGGTAATTGTGAGTGGTTTTAAAGCTTCCATTTCCCATACTTCATTGCCTCTTAAATATTCTACCAAATTTTTGTATTCTTTACCGTTTATTTTAATCTTACCGCTTCCTGGCCTCAAATGTACCCTTGCAACGGCTGTTTTTCTTCTCCCCGTTCCATAATATTCGATAAGTTCTGCCATTCGAATACCTCCTGATTAAATATTTTCTAATTTTATCTCTTTTGGTTTCTGAGCATGGTGTGGATGATCAGGACCAACATATACCTTCAATTTTTTCATCATATGCTTGGCCAAAATAGTCTTTGGCATCATTCCCTTGACAGCCAACTTGATTATCCTTTCAGGATGTTCGCTATGCATCTGTTCAAAAGAAATTTCCTTTAGTCCTCCAGGATAACCACTGTATCTTCTGTATACTTTCTTTTCTTTTTTATCTTTCGAAAGTTTTATTTTTTCCGCATTCACAACAACAACAAAATCTCCACAATCTATATGTGGTGTATAGGTTGGTTTGTGTTTCCCTTGTAGTATTTTGGCAATCCTTGAGGCCAATCTTCCAAGTGTGTAATCTTTAGCATCGATCAAGACCCATTCTCTTTTTATATCCTCTTTTTTAGCGATATATGAAGGTTGCACTAATTTAGAATTCATTTCAAAAACCTCCTCATTCTTCTCTTCTTGCATGAGCAAAACTTGTTATTTTAGTTTTCTTCAATAGAAAATGCGAAATAGACGCATCCACAAAAAACTTAATAAAATTAAACAATAGTACTAGTAAAAAAAACAGCTGCAAACTTATCCCTATGTTACTAACAAATTGTGATGTTGGTTGATTCGTGTAAACTGGTATAGCTACAAAATAATTCAATCCGTATGCTACAACCCCTGTTAGTAAAGAAGAAATTACATAATTGATCCAGTTGTTTAATTTAACGAAATTTTTTAAGGTATACAATGTGGTTATAAAAGCGGTTCCGACTATAAAATTCATAAATATACCTATTAAACCACCATCACCTGCTCTGAAAATAAATAAAAAACTTTTTATTACAAGAGTAAAGAATCCAGGTAAAAAACCATAACCCATTGTAACTAAAATGATTAAACTGTCACTGGGGTCAAATTTTAAAAAAGGTAACAAAGGTATTATTGGGAATTCTATAAAAGTTAAAAGAAAAGAGAGCGCCGCAAATATCCCAACAATCGCAACCCTTCTACCATGCATAAACCGATCACTCCTCTACTCCATAAACCTCGACAAACTTCCTGTTGTTTTTTGTTTTGAATTTAACAACGCCGTCGATTTTAGCAAATATGGTGAAGTCTCGTCCTATTCCAACGTTTTCCCCAGGATGGATCTTAGTGCCTCTTTGCCTAACAATTATAGTTCCAGCCTTAACTTTTTTCCCGTCAGAAGCCTTGACACCAAGATATTTGGGGTTGCTATCTTTTTTATTTACATCAGAACTTTTTTTCGCAAAAAGTTGTAAATCTATTTTCATCTTCTATCTAACCTCCACCTTAAGATTTCTTGGGTAATCTTTAGATATAGCAACCAAACTTTTAAGCAAGTAATCTAATAACAAATTGGAGAGGTAAGTTTCTTGATTAAGCGAAATCTTTAAATATCCCTCTCTTTTCTCAAACTGTCCCAAACTTTCATTTTTTAGAATTTCTGCAACAAATTGAGTTAAAACACTGACAGCACTACAAACTATATCGTTGCCAAAAGAAGAAAATTCTGCATGTCCAAAAATTTCTAAACTGCGGTTTTGGGAATTGGTATAAACTGCAGTAATCATTGGAGTTACCCTTCAATTTCTTTTATTTTTAGTGCTGTAAACTCCTGCCTATGACCTTTTTCTCTTCTATAATTTTTTCTTCCTTCAAATTTGATTATTTTTACCTTCCTATCTTTCCCGTGTTCTACAACCTCGGTAATGACTTTTGCACCATCAACATAAGGTTGCCCAGCCTTTTTTTGGTCACCTTTGCTTAAATAAATAACTCTGTCTAAAACTACCTCGTTTCCTGGATCGACATTTTTTACTTTCTCAGTGTAGATAACTTGATCTTTTTCTACCTTGTATTGTTTACCATTAAAATAGACTATCGCGTACACATCTGCACCTCCGATCTCTCAGAATTTTCTAAAATCCATTTGCCTATTTTACCATCTAAATAAACTGGTAGTATTAATTAATTGTTAATTTTAAAAAAATAAAACTAGACATTTTCTAATATAAAAACTTTTCGATCACTTTAGCTTGATCAGGATAAATATATTTTATTTGATTATAAATCTCCCGTAATTGTACTTGCACGTCTTTATCAATATTGATACTGTTCAAGTAACTTTCCAAATCGTAACCGTTTTGAATGAAAGAAAATGGCTCTTGAAAGAAATCCGTCAGATTCTCTTTTTTCCATTGTTCGATTTCTTTCATCACATCAGGATAAAGATACTGAATTTCTCTCAAGGCTGAATTAATATTTTTTTCAAGTTCTTTAAATGGATAATCCAACTTCACAGAATTTAAATACCCCACAACGTTTCCCCCTGTGGAAACGAATTCAATAGGACTTTCAAAAAATGAAATACTTTCTTGTATACTTTTTAAACTAAGATAAACATAAACTTCTTCGCTTCGGCCATAATAAAGTAAAGAAGTGGCTATCTCTCTTGCCCAGGGAACAACAGTGTAAGAAGATAAAAGATCTTTCCCTTTAACCATACTGGTTAACACCTCGCTACCTGTGTATCCAACAAACCAAGCTGATAAATCAGAAGTTCCCGTTTTACCATGTAAATCCAAATCTAAGACGTTTGCTCTTTTCCCTGTCCCTTCCAGCACGACTTTTCTCATCAAAGTATTCATTGCGGCATATGAATCATTGGATATATCCTCAATCTTTCTTTCAATATTTGGGTGTCTTTTATATATTAAATTCCCTTTCTTATCGTAAACTTCAGAAATTATGTAAGGAGAAGGAATAATACCGTAATTTGGGAAAATTGAATAAGCTTTTGTAAATTCGTATGGACTTGTCTCCAGGGTTCCCAACGCCAAAGTTAAATCGTTCGGATATTTACCTTGAACACCTACAATATTTGAAAGAAAATTTTTTATTACTTCTATAGACCTTTGCGGAGATATATCTATATGCGAAGCAAGGTAAATAGAAGGAATGTTTATAGAATAGATTAACGCTTCTTCTAAAGTAACCGATCCTCTGTATGTTTTATCAAAGTTTTCTGGAGCCCAATCACCAAACTTCATGGGCTGATCTGGAAGCGTTGTATCTTTATAATAACCATTTTCCAAAGCTAAAAGATAATAAAACGGTTTAATAGCAGAACCAATTTGTTGTTGGGAATAAAAAACATCGTATTCCCCACCCCAAAAACTTAATATTTCACCAGTTTTGTTGTTGATCACAATCGCAGAGGTAGATGAATCTACAGTAACTGAATCGAATAAATTCTTATTAAAGGTGGTTTTTATAGTATACCCGCCACCTTTTAAACCTATATTTTCTTCCTCTGCTTTGATCCTATAAATTAAATTTAAATATCTTTCATCGTAGGTTTGAGGATAGAAAACCATTTTATCTAATTCTTCTTTAACGATATTTTTTTCTTCTATTATGAAATTATTAGGCAAGGAATTTAGAACTATCATCCCTTGATTCTTTGCTCTATCAGGGTATTTATAGGGATTGTAAACTTCTGGCCCGTTTATTATCCCTATTAAAACCAGCATCTCTGCGTAACTTATATTTTGTAACTCTTTTCCATAATATCTTCTTGCTGCAGCTCCAAATCCTGAAATGTCGTTCCCTAAATAAACACTGTTCATATAAGCTTCCAAAATTTCTTCTTTGGTATAAGACCTTTCTAAAAAAAAGGCAAGCATAATATCCATTATTTTTCTCTTAACAGTTCTTTCATTTGTTAGATATACTGTTTTAGCAAGTTGTTGAGTGAGTGTGCTCCCACCTTGAACTATAGAAAAGTTCTTTATATTTGTTAATGTGGCTCTCGTCATCGCTTTAATATTGATTCCATTATGTTCATAGAATTCTCTATCTTCCGTCCACAAAAGGAAGTATATTAATTCTGGAGGTATTTCATCTAACTTAACGTATTTATATTTTGTAGATAGTATTTGTTCCCCATTATCGAATAGATACGTATTGTATCTAGGATCCACAAGAAAAATAGAAGTTGAATTGTTGTAATAATCGTATATATAGAAAAACAAAGTAAAAAAAATTGCCATTCCCGTAAAAAAACCTATAATGAAACTCTTTATAAAAAACACCTCCACTTGTTTGCTGTATTGTGCAAAATGGTTCTTTATAATGCCTTAGAAACAATTTCCATATTCTCATTTGTGAAACAAATGATGTGTTGCTTTAGAAATGTTTTCCAAAATCTCTTTTGCTATGCAAACGATGTACCACGCAAATGATGTTACGCGAATTTGGGGAGTTTGAGGGGTGTAACCTTTTGCTGATTCTTGCAAAAGAGTTTTTTCATAATAAACTCTGATTTTGAACTTGGGGTTTTTAATGGGTGTCCTCCCTTAATGTCCCCCCTTAACGTCTGAGGATATCATACCATACTTAGATTTATATTTTTTGAAAATTTTAGTAATAAATTATATTATAAAAAATATTTTGCTTGTTTTTCAAAATTAAAAATGCTAAAATAATGGTGAAAGAATTTATCCCTATTAAAAATTTCTCTTAAAAGTATGAAAATCGTAATTAAATTGATAAAAAATAAAAATGCAGATGTAATCCCCAAAAGTATAATAGTTTCTGTCTAAATTTAATTGACTTAAGGAAACGCGAAAAAAATAATTTATTCAATGTTCGTAAGGAGGCTGAATATTATATGTCAGGACATAATAAATGGGCAAATATTAAACACAGAAAGGGTGCACAAGATGCAAAAAGATCCCAAATATTTACAAAACTCATTAGAGAGCTTACAATAGCTGCTAGAGAGGGTGGAGGAGATCCAGAAGCTAATCCACGTTTAAGAACGGCAATAGAAAACGCCAAAGCAGCGAACATGCCCAAAGACAAAATCGAATCAGCTATAAAAAAAGGAACTGGTGAATTAGAGGGCGAAGAACTAACCGAAATTATGTACGAGGCATACGGGCCAGGTGGAGTTGCACTTCTAATTTCTGTTGTAACTGATAACAAGAACAGAACTGCTCAAGAAGTTCGCCATGTTCTGTCGAAATGGGGAGGGTCTTTGGCAGAATCAGGTTCTGTTTCGTGGAATTTTGAACGAAAAGGACTAATAACAATCCCCAAAGAAGAAGTCGAAGATATCGACGAATTAATGTTACTCGCTGTTGAAGCCGCCGCAGAAGATTTGAATGAAACCACCGACCCTTTAGAAATAATCACCGCTCCAGAAAATCTAACTCAAGTCAGGAATGCTCTAAAAGAAGCAGGTTATACTGTTTCTGAAAAGCTAACCTTTTTACCTAAAACAACCGTTAAGCTTTCTGACGAAGACGCCGAAAAATTATTAAAGTTGCTAAATGCCTTAGACGACATGGATGACGTTCAAGAAATATTTGGAAATTACGAGATTGACGATGAAGTAATGGAGAGACTAGCTGCAAATATGTAAGATCCCATAGGTGGGGACGTAAAGTCCCCATTTTAATTATTAGGGAAAGGAAAATAGAAAATGAAAAAATTTCCTTTACTATTAATATTAATTGTGTCGATAATCTCCACCTCGAGTTTCGCCTCCAGTCCATCAAAGGTGCTGTTTCTAAGTGATTTTGCTGGAACCTTGAAAAACGAATTTATTTTTGATTTAAAATTTGCAGATATTTACGAAACTAAGTTCAATTTTGACTTTGAATCTTTAGAAGACGAAGTTCGATTATCGAATGTTGATAATATAATTAATTATTTCAAATTTGATCAAGTAGGCTTTGAATTCTCGTATAGAAATCCAGGGAATAGAAACGATCCATATTTTTTAATAGGAAATTTTAATAGTTTTAGCATGGTTTTAGACGATTATTTTGTGCTAACATTTAGTGATCTAGAATTTGGTGTTATCTTCGAAGAATCGCTTTTTAATATGTCCTTTTGGACTAAGGTCACGGATCTTTCTCAATCAAAAGTTGGTTTGACTATAGCAAATTCAAATAAATTAGGCATATCTCTCGGATTTGAAGATATTATGAAATTTTATTTTCGAGCGGGAGATTTACTTTTTTCTTTGGATGATAATGCTGTTGACTCTGTTTATATTTTGAATCAGGATTTTCTATTGGAATACAATTCGAGCACCAAATCTCTTTTGGTTGATTCGATTTACTTCGATAAAAATGATGAAAATTTCTATTTTCGTATACCTGTTACCAAAAATTTATTTCTGATTTATTCAAATCTTGGAACAGGAATTTCTTTTTATATAGAACTCCTGCGTGAAAATAACTAAAATTGGAGGAAAAAGATGCCAGAATTTTATTCTTCCCCTTTTGATGACGAAGATTACAAAGTATTTTTGAAAAAGTTGGTAACTCATTTCAATCTAGACCTCTCTGGGTACAAACAACACAGAGTAAGACGTAGAACGGATATATTACTCAAAAAATACCAAGTCAATTCGTATGGTGAATATCTGGAATTATTGTTAAAAAATAAAGATAACTGGCATGAGTTTTTAGATAAACTCACCATTAACGTCACTGAATTTTTTAGAAACCCAGAGAAATGGGAATATTTAAAACAAGAAATAATCCCTGATCTCATGAAAAATCAAAAGCCAACGTTAAAACTCTGGAGCGCAGGCTGTTCTACAGGAGAGGAACCGTACACTCTTGCTATCATATTACATGAGTTAGGTATTGCCAACAAATCAACAATAATTGCTTCAGATTTTGATGAAGGAGCTTTACAAAAAGCCAAACGCGGGATATATAATGAAAAAAGTTTAATAAACCTAAACGATGAATATATAAGAAAGTATTTCACAAAAATAGAAGAAGATAAATACGAAATAAAAGATTTCATCAAAAATAATGTTACTTTCAATAAAATGAACCTCCTATTTGACGATTTTGAAAAAAATTTTGACTTAATCATATGTAGAAATGTTGTCATATACTTTGACAACGAGGCTAAAGAAAAGCTATACAAAAAATTCTACGATGCTTTGGATCCCGGAGGAGTGTTGTTTGTAGGTTCCACGGAAAGAATTTTCAACTACAAGGGTTTTGGCTTTACTTCCATTGCTCCTTTTTTTTATAAAAAATGATATTGTAGATAGAGGGTGGGCTGCGGGGTGAAAGGGCGCTATTTATAAAGCTTTAGAGTTTTTAAAGGTGGAAAAATTAAAGGTTGAGGAGGAAATAAATGAAAAATATAAAAACAATGACAATGGAATGGACAGGAAACAGTCTAATCTTGATAGATCAGAGGTATTTACCCCTCGAAGAAAAGTATGTGGAATGTCAGACTTATCTCGATGTTGCCAATTCAATAAAAGACATGGTAGTAAGAGGAGCTCCCGCTATAGGAGCGACCGCAGCATTTGGCTTTGTTTTAGGGGCAAAAGAGTTTTCCTATCTATCTGACAAAAATCTATTTTTAAACAAATTGGAAGAAGTAAAAAGTACCTTATCTAAAACCCGTCCTACCGCCGTAAACTTATTTTGGGCGTTAAACAGAATGGATAAACTTTTAAAAGATAGCATCCAGAATAAAGAAACAAATCAACTTGTAAGTATATTGGAAGAAGAAGCTTTGAAAATCGCTTATGAAGATATTGAAATAAATAAACAAATAGGTAAGAACGGAGAGTCTTTGTTAAACGACGGGGACACCGTTTTGACACATTGCAATGCAGGAGCTTTAGCAACCGTTGATTATGGAACCGCTTTAGGGGTTATTAGAGCAGCAGTAGAAAACGGGAAAAACATCCAGGTCTTTGCAGATGAAACGAGGCCCTACCTTCAAGGAGCAAGATTGACCGTTTGGGAATTGGTTAAAAGCGGTATCAAAACTACTCTAATTACTGACAATATGGCAGGTTGGGTAATGAAACAAGGAAAAATAAACGCTGTAATAGTAGGAGCCGATAGAATTGCTCGTAACGGTGACGTTGCAAACAAAATTGGAACTTATTCTGTCGCTGTTCTAGCAAAAAGACATGGTATTCCTTTTTATGTTGCAGCTCCTCTTTCAACTATAGACATAGAAACAAAAAATGGTGAAGGTATTCCCATCGAAGAAAGGAATCATAATGAGGTCAGATTTTGCCATAAAACTCGTTTAGTGACAGACGATGTAAATGTATACAACCCTGCTTTTGATGTAACTCCAAATGAATTAATTACAGCGATAATTACCGAAAAGAAAGTCCTAAGACCTCCCTATGAAAAAAACATAGTGAAACTATTCTAACTTGCTCCTGTTTGCAGCACTGTGCAAAAAATCTTTTTTAGTTTGCCCCAGAGTGCAAACAATGTTTTTTTGCAGCTTTGTGCAAAATGATTTGTTTGCAATGTTTTAGAAATGTTTTCCAAAATCTCGTTTTCTATGCAAACGATGTACCACGCAAATGATGTTACGCTGTTTTGGGGTTCTTAAGGGGTTTGCCCTTTAACGTATGGAGGTGGATACCCTTTGAAAATACTTGTAATTAGCGATCTACATATTCCTATAAAATCAGACTTGAAAAGTCTAGACAAATTAAATATTGGGCTTTATGATCAAATATTCTTACTTGGAGATATCGTAGAAATCGAAGTATTGAATTACTTAGAAAATCAAAAGCCCATACTTCATGCTGTGTATGGAAATATGGATGATTTTTATGTAAAAAAGCGACTCGCCGAAAAACTGTATTTAGAATTATTTGGCAAAAAAATAGGTCTTATCCACGGTCATCAAACGGGTCCTGCTGTACCTGATAAGCTTTTGAATTATTTTAAAAAAAGGATCGATTTGATGGTCTTTGGACATTCTCATCATCAAGAAAAATTTGAAATAGAGGATACTTTGATATTGAATCCGGGGGCTTTTTGCGAAGGAAATTATGCTGAAATAGAACTGAATGAGAGTATACTTGAAATAAAATTACTACATCTTTAATTTTACATTAAGCTAATCAATATATTTTAGGTATCTTTCGTTTATCTCATTATCTTCTATGATATTCGAATAGATTTTTGCAAAGTTTCTTAAACTGATATATCTGATTTTATCATCTATTCTGTATAGTCCAGTTTTTAAAAGATGATTGTTGATTTTAATATCACTTAGAGAATTGTAGATATATCCGAAAATCTTCACATTATTTTCCAAAGATTGATTTATCTTGTATAAATTATTAACTAAATAACGGCATTTTAAACTATCATCCTCACCTGTAGCTATATTTTGAGTTATTAAAAAAGGCAGGTTATATTTAAAAGAACATCTTTTTATTACTTCATCAAGGTCAATATTATTCTTTCCCTCTGAAAGTTCTCTTATCAAAGAAGTAGATTCTTCTGAATTTGAAGTAAAATCATTGAAATTTATTCCGATAAAATCTATATCAGATTTTTTAAAAGCGATTTTCTCAAAGAAAGAACTTTCTCCCTTGACAATCACATCCATAAAAGAAAAAACAAAATCCAGCATATCTTGTTCATCAACATTGAATTCTTCACTTACCGATACTTTAGCATAAGGGTTAATACTTTTTATAATTTGAACACTTTTATCATAAAGATTGAAGAGATTTTGAACTGTTTCATGTAATGCAGTATTATCAACATCTGTACCTTTGAAAAATCTTCGTTTTAGGTATTCGGTAGTATGATTCAAAACGATATAATATTGAACGTTGTATTTAAAAGCGGAGACAATCTTTTCGATACTCTCTATAAATATCGAGATTTTTTCTTCGTTTTTTATATTATCGATAGCTTCTCTTTTATTGTAGGAAAGAAAATCAAAATCGATGAGGTTTACGATAGGTTCAATCTCCTTTTTACGTAGTTGTTCTATAAAGTTATTATACATAGCACAAGAACAAAAAGGGTCAAGAAATAACAAATCCCAATTTAGATTGAAACTAAAAGAATTAATTTTTTTCAACCTCTCCAAAAAAGATAATTGCTCATACAAATCTTTTTCTACGTTTTCAAATATTTGGTTTTTCGAGCCTTCCCTTGAATTTCCTAAAAAAGACAAGAAAGGGGAATTTACCCCCCACACAAAGGATTTCGGAAAATTTACATTTTCCAAATGCAACACCTTCTTCATTCGTATCTTAACGCTTCTATTGGGCTCAACTTTGATGCTTGGTTTGCAGGGTATATACCAAAGAATAGGCCTATTGCCGCAGATACCCCAAAAGATAAAACAATCGATTTCCAAGTTATGACAGCGGTTAATCCGAAAGCTCTACCAAAATATACTATCAAAGTGGAGAGAAGCCCACCCAATATCATACCTATTATACCAGCTACAACCGTTAAAACTACACTTTCAACTAAAAATTCCATCAAAATCCTACGCCTTGTGGCTCCGATGGCCATCTTTATACCTATCTCTCTTGTTCTTTCTTTAACGGTAACGAGCATAATATTCATTATTCCTATTCCGCCAACAACTAACGAAATTGCGGCTATTCCTACCAGTATCACATTCATAATACCCGTTATTTGATTAACAGCTTCTAAAATAGCATCTTGACTTAATATACTGTACTTATCAGAATCTCCGAATTTTCTATAAAGATAAAAGTCCGTCCCCATGGTTACCAACTCTGCAGAGTTTTCATCTACTGCTGATATAAAAACAGAACTAACCCTTCCATTCATGTGAAACAGCCTATAATCTGCTACGTTATGTGGGAGTATGATCATATCATCAACGTTAAACAACAACCTGCTGCCTGTTTTTTCTATAACCCCCACTACTTCAAAAGAAACTTTTCGACTACGAGAATTTCCACTTTGAATAATATTGATTCGTTCACCTACAACATTTTGTCTACCAAATAATTTATTAGCTATATTATAACCTATAACAGCGGCCGACCTTAATTCTTCTTCGTCAGAGTTATTTAACTTTCTTCCATAAGCAATCTCTAAGTTCATTATATCAAAAAAACTAGGCGAAACTCCAAATACCGATCCTGAAGTTGTTTCTCCACCACTTTCCACGGTCAAATTTGAATTTAAAACGCCCGAGGCATTCTTTACTTGTGGAACCATATTCTTAATATTAACCGCATCTTGAAACTCAAGGGGCTGAGAAGCGAATCTGGAATACACAGTGGAGTTAACCATAATAATATTGGACCCTAGAGAAGAAACGGTATTGTTTATTTCTTGCCTTGCTCCAGCCCCTATAGCAATTATAGTCATTACTGCTCCAACACCTATTATTATTCCCAACATTGAAAGAAACGTTCTCAACTTATTAGAACGCAAAGATCTAAAGGTCTCTTTAAGTATTTCCAACTGTGTTCACCTCTATCGATTGGATCTTCCCATCCAACAATCTTATCGTTTTGAACCCTTCATCCAACATTCTCATATCGTGAGTGACAACGACCAACGTTTTACCCATATCGTTCAACTTCCTAAATATTTGAAGGATTTCTTCTCCACTTTTTGTATCAAGGTTCCCTGTTGGTTCATCAGCTAAAAGAAAGGCTGGATCGTTAGCTAAAGCCCTTGCTATAGCTACTCTTTGTTGTTGGCCGCCCGATAGTTGAGTTGGCCTATGATTTATCCTATCACCAAGCCCTACTAACTCTAATTGTTCTTTTGCTATCTCCCTTCTTTTTTTCTGAGGTATACCTGAATATATTAGAGGGAGTTCAACATTTTCTAATGCACTCAACTTTGGAAGTAAATTGAAACTTTGAAATACAAATCCTATCTTTTTATTTCTTACCCCTGCCAATTCTCTGTCTTTCATTTTAGAGACTTCTACATTTTCGATGAATATCTGTCCTTTTGTAGGTTTATCCAAACAACCAAGGATCTGTAACAAAGTTGATTTACCGCTTCCTGAAGGTCCAATTATTATAGCATACTCACCATCTTCAACTCCGAAAGATACACCGCGTAGGGCTTCAACTTTGACTTCCCCAACATCGTATATTTTCCATACCTCTTTCAATTCCATCACTGCCATCAAAATCCACCTCTTCTAGAACCAGAACCTTGAGGAACAGCGCCTGGAGCAACAGGCACTCCAAATGGAATACCATAATTTTGCATTATTCTTTGTGTTTCTTCTTTAGATGGCAATATCAAAACCTTATCACCTGGTTTTAAACCCTCCGTTATTTCAACCATGTTATCCGATTCTTTCCCGGTTTGTACTTGAACAGGTTCCATACCACCTTCTGCGGTCTTTTTGTAGACTATTTTTGCCCCATTAACTCCCTCATGAATGGCGTCTTTTGGTACTGCTACCGTGTTCTCTAATTTTAAGGTAACAATTTCCACATCCGCTGTCATTCCGGAAATCAGGTTATTTTGAAGATTATCTTGTGTAAATTCAATCTCAATGGGTATAACAACTACCCCCATATCCGTTTGAGTAGTTGGACTAATCCATGTTACTTTACCCGGTTCTTCTAAATTCAAAGGATCTATTCTTATTGTTGCATCCATCCCCTCATATATAAATGGAAAATCTATTTCATCAACCGCAGTTTCAACTTTTATTGTGTTTCTATCCACTATAGTCAATACCACACTTGTTGTCCCAACAATATCATTCTTTGAAATATTTACCGCATTTACTATCCCTGAAACAGGGGCTTTTATTTCAGTTGCTTCCAAATTCTTTTTGGCTTTTTCCAACTGTAACCTTTTTACTTCTTTCAATCGTTCACCTACGTTGGTTGACGATTCATAATCATTTAAGGCATTCAAATATGCTATTTGATAGTCAAGATCATCTATTTTAGCTAATATCTGACCTTCTTCAACCACGTCCCCTTTTTCTACGTATACTTCGAATATTTCTCCGGAAACTTTTGGAATTACGGATTCAATCTCAGCTGTTATATTTCCCACCACTTCAATCGAATCTCCTACACCGTCTGATTTCACTTCATATTCTAAGTATACTGGTGGTAATCCACTTGATTCAGGATTTGTAAGTGAACTTTGCCTCGGGAAAAATATTATCCCAACTACCATGACTATAGCTACTATCACTATCGTCCATATCGTTATCTTTCCTCTTTTTTTCAATTTATATCACCCCATATGTCCACGTAGTATTGCTGCATTATTCTTAATTCATTTGTCAGAATGTCGTTTTCCACCTTTTCACTAGCTAATTGTGCCCTTCTCAACGATATTTCTGAAAATTTTAATTCCTCTTTTGTTATGTATCCTTGATCACTTAACTCTTTATTTCTATTGTAATTTTCCATAGCGTTTTCTAAATCTATTTGTTTTATTTTAACGTCATAATTCAAAGTTTTTCTGGTTGTTTCCAAATTTCTTATCGCATTTTCAATTTCTATTATGCTTTCATCATAAGTCAAAGCGGCAACGTTTGTTTTCATACTATCAGACGCCAACTTTCTTTCACCTTTATCCAAGATAGTTAATTGAAATCCTACACTTATACTGATTTTATCAAACCAATCTTCCCCATCTTCCGTTCCTTTAAATGGATTCATAGAAACACTTATGGTGTTGAAGGGCAGGTAAGGAATGAACCAGAAATTACTTTCTATTTCCGATGCCTCTTCTTGAAGTTGTAACGATTTTAAATCTAGCCTTTCTTCGATATTCGTTGGATAGTTTTGATTTTCTTTTATTATTCTTTCTACAATATCTTTTGTTTGGTTGTACAGTTCATCTGTGTATTCAAAATATTCTAGGGGTGCGTTGCTTGCCTTTAGAGTTTCTAAATTCTTTTGTGCAGTAAGTATCTGTTTTTTTAAGTTTTCTTTTTCGTCTTCATCGGTTGATAAGTTGTACTGTTGGTTCAGTATTTCTATTTCATCTTGGTACGTTTGAATCATCTCTTCGTTGTAATGTCTGGTGAATATATCTTCTATCGTCGTTATGAGTTCATTTGTTTGAGCCGTGTAATATTTAGAGAGCACATCGTAGTAACTGCTTTCAGTTTTCAACCTTTCAGCCCTGTCGATTATTGTAAGATCTCGAGATAAAGAGATTGCTATCTCTGATGCTTCAGGGAATTCTATTGTCCATTCTTCTGTATTTAAAGTAAACGGGAATGAGACACCTACCTGTGCTCCCCATACTTCTAAGAAGTTTACATCCAAAGAAATCTCGTAACCTTCTAAATCTCCTTCTCCTCCAAAAACCAACCCACTAACGGTTGTTGTCCCTGCTGGGATTATCCCTGTTTTCATTGTATCAACAGATATTCCCAAATATGGAACAAAGAATTTGTCTATTTTGTTCATCTCTAATTGTGCTCCACGTAAGTTCAACTCCGCTTGGGTATAGGCTGAACTTTTCTCTAAGTTTTGTTCGTATAACTCTTCGAACGTCATCGCAAATATACTCAGGATTCCTACGGGAAGGGTTATTACTAAAACTATAAGTTTTTTCACAATCCTACCTCCTCAAGGCTCCTTCCTGTTTCTATTATGTAGTTTATGTATGCTTTTATGTAATTTCTTACACTTTCATAATAACTCTTTTGTGATGTTAAATAGTTTATGTTTGCGCTGTTTAACTCCAATTCAGATACCAATCCTTTGTTGAATCTATCCTTTGTGTCGTTATATGTACTCTGAGCTAAGTTCATTCTTTCTTCTAAGTTTTTCACACTTGTGTAAAGATTTTCTATACTATTTTTTGTTGTTTTATGTGCCTCAATCAATGTATCTTGAGTGTCTTGCAAACTTAAGATATTTTTTTGGTGAGTTATCTCCGCTATCCTTTTGTCATAAGACGATGCATTGGCTGGTAAGTTGTTGAGATCGTATTGTGAAATATCTAAGTTTATTTGTGCCATTTTTAGATTGTAGTTGTTGTTTAAATATTCCTCATCACTTACGAATATGCCTTCATACGCTGGAACATTTATCTCTATTTGGTTGTAATCTCCTTCGTATAATTCTTTTAAGTTGTCTTTGGCGGTTTCTAAATTTAATTGGGCACTTTCCAAATTGTTCTGTGCATCACTTACATCGAGTTCAGAACTTTTAAGGTCGTCTCCTGAGATTAATCCGTTATCGAACAACTCAGTGTTGTTGTCGTAGGTTATCTGTGCATTTTTTAACTGCAAATCCGCTGTTTTTACGTTTATTTCTTCAACGAAAACATCCAAAACTCTGTCTACTATATCACCGTAGTAATCTTTCATAGAGGTATTGTAGTTTGAAAGACCTGAGTAATAACTTAATTCCCCACTTAATTCTAATTTCCTGTTCGTTGCCTCTATCTTAGCCTTGTTGTAATCGAGGTTAGTCTTTTCAAGATCAAGCTGTGCGGTTTTGTATATTGTACTACTTGCTTTAGCTGTATCAAATACCTCTGTTAAACCTGCTGAAAACATCCCCGTCACTAAAATCAAGGTAAATGCTATCAATACTACTTTCTTCATCTTTTTTCCTCCTTTGGTTTTTTTTAAAATAATAAATTCACAAATATATTTCTAGTATAAAATCTTTCACTTAAATACAGCTTAAAAATTTTCTTTTTTCTAAAATGAATGTTTAAACAACCTCTTTTGCTGACAATTAATCTTCTCAAAAGCTCTTAGAAGAATAATTTTTCTATAACATTTGCATATTTTATTATATTGTTATAAAATATAAGTGATATACAATTTATTTTTACAAAGGGAGGCTTTTATGAATAACAATCAAAACAGAAGAGGGTCCCTCATTGGACCGCTTTTTATATATTTTATTCTCGCTATGCTTATTTTTATGAGCATTTCTCAGTTAAATACATCGAACATCACTGAGATAAGTTATACCGATCTCGTGAACTTAATAAATCAAGACACGATCATAAGTTTGCAGATCGACACAAGTGGCCTTATCCGAGCGAAAGCCAAAAATGGACAGCTTTTTCAGGTTTATGCCCCAACTTTGCTTATGGATCAGGCTTATGTTAGAGCATTAGCAAACGATGGAATTAAGGTTGAGTATATTAAAAACACCGGGGCAAGTTGGTGGGTTACTATGCTTATCTATATGTTGCCATTAATAATACTAATGTTTTTTTGGTTTTGGATGTTCAGAAGATCTGGAACTGGAGATGGAATACCAGGAGCCAATTACAGGAGAAACCCTGCCAGAAGATACGATTCTAAAAAAAACAAAATTACTTTCAACGACGTGGCTGGAATCGACGAAGTTAAGGAAGAGTTAGAAGATATAGTTAATTTTCTAAAAGATCCTAAAAACTTTAGTGCATTGGGAGCAAAAATGCCTAAAGGTGTTCTCTTGTCAGGACCTCCGGGCACAGGAAAAACTTTGGTAGCTAGAGCTGTTGCAGGTGAGGCTGACGTGCCGTTTTATTTTATGTCGGGTTCCGATTTCGTAGAATTATTTGTAGGTGTGGGAGCAGCTAGAGTCCGAGACCTTTTTAAAGAAGCAAGAGAGAACAGCCCCTCAATAATTTTCATCGACGAACTTGATGCCGTTGGAAGGCAAAGAGGAACAGGCTTGGGTGGAGGTCATGATGAAAGGGAACAAACTTTGAACGCTTTGCTGGTTGAAATGGACGGCTTTGACCCCCGAGAAGGCATAGTAGTAATGGCAGCAACAAATAGACCAGACATCTTAGATAAAGCACTCTTAAGACCGGGAAGGTTCGACAAAAAAATATTCTTAGATGTACCTGATTTGAGAGCTAGAGAAGAAATTATAAAGATTCATCTAAGTGGGAAAAAAATCGCAGACGATATAGATGTTAAAAGTTTGGCTCAAAGTACCCCTGGTTTTGTCGGAGCTGATTTAGAAAATATGGTAAATGAAGCAGCTTTACTAGCAGCGAGAGACACCAGAGATCACATAACTAACGATGATTTCCAAGAGGCAATAGAAAGGGTGATCGTTGGCCCTGCTCGTAAATCACGAAAGATAACACCAAAAGAGAAGAAAGTTATTACCTATCACGAATTGGGCCATGCTTTTTTAGGTTATCTTTTACCTTACGCGGATCCTGTTCACAAAATCACTATAGTTCCTCGCGGACAAGCGGCTTTAGGTTACACGATGCAACTTCCGACTGAAGATAGATTTTTAATCACAGAACCAGAAATAAAGGATAAAATAGTCGGTATGTTAGGAGGAAGAGCTGCTGAGGAAATTGTATTCAACGAAATCACAACAGGAGCAGGAAACGATTTAAAGAGAGCCACCGAGCTAGTAAGGGAAATGGTTGCCCAATTAGGTATGAGTGAAAAGATCGGACCCATTGCATGGGGTGAAGAAGAAGGAGAAATATTTTTAGGAAGAGAAATAACTCGAATGAAGAATTTTTCCCAAGAGACTGCCAAAGAAATTGATTCAGAAATCAAGAATTTTATTCTTAGCAGTTATGAAAAAGCTAAGAACTTACTGTCAGAAAATAGAAAACGCCTTGACCTTTTAGCTATTTATCTGTACAATAAAGAGAATATTTCTGGAAAAGAGTTCAAAAAAATGATGGAAATGGACATAGAGGAGCTTAATACCTACGTTTTAAAAGATAAAGATGTAAAAGAAAAGGATCTTTTTGTGTCTTATGCATAAAATACAACAAACAAATTAATTTTGAGAGGGGAGTCGTATGTCTTCAAATTATAATAAAGATAATTTAATCACACGATTAAAAAGAATAGAAGGTCAGGTTAGGGGCCTTCAAAAAATGCTGGAAGAAGAGAGAAGATGTGCAGATATATTGACCCAGTTATCTGCAGTGAAAGGAGCTTTGAACAAAACCGCAGAAGAAATAATGAAAGGTTACACAAAAAGTTGTATATTAGAATATGAAGAATCTGGAAACGAAAAGATGTTAGATGAATTAATACAAGTCTTGTCTAAATTTAGAGAAATATGAATGTAGACAGGACAAATAATAAAAATTCTTTTATCCGTATGGGTGGGGAGTGTTTGCCGCAATGTGCAAACAATGTTTTTAAATGATTTTGACCTTGATTTGGGGTTTTTAAGGGGGACCCCCTTAACGTTCGACGAAGGGGCACTAAAACAAGTTTTAGTCTAAAATTACCATATAAAAAATTTTATTAAGGAGAGACTTAGATGAGTAAAAAAAAGAAAAAATTACTATCTGTAATAATAATTTTTGGTTTATTCATTACTTCCTGGATTTTCGCAGATACTGTTTCTAACAGTTATCAAGGGAATTCTGTAATGCAAATCTATTTAGATAAGTTTGAAGAACCTATTTACTCTACGTTATATTACATAGTCAATTATTATTATGATAAAGACAACGTAGATTATGACAAAATAGTGGATTCCACAATTGAAGGGATGATGAAAGGACTCGATGATCCTTTTGCTTGGTACCTTGATTCCGTTCAGACAGAAGAAAGCAAGATAGACATAGAAGGTAAATATGGTGGAGTTGGGTTGACTATTAGATATGATTATGAAATGAATGCGGTTGTTATCGTCTCACCAATGAATGGAACTCCCGCACAAAGAGCAGGACTAATGTCTAACGATTACATTTTATCCGTTGATGGTATCCCCACTTCTGAACTCGGCCTTAACAAATCAGCTTCGTTAATGAGGGGTGAACCTGGAACGGAAGTTACCTTGGAAATATACCGCAACACATGGACCGAACCAAAGAATATTACATTAATAAGAGAAACAATAGAAACTAAGACGGTAAAATTTGATACGATAGAATACAAAAATAAGAAGTTGGGCTACATATTACTCACTAATTTTGCCAAAACAAGTTCTCAAGAAATGAAAGAAGCCCTAAATAACCTTTCAAATCAGAATATAGAAGGAATAATAATTGATTTAAGAAATAATCCGGGCGGACTTTTACAATCAGCTGTTGATGTTACTTCCATGTTTTTAAAAAGCGGTAAAGTAGTTAGTGTTAAATATTTTGATGGTACAAAAGAATCTATTACAACTATTCCAGGTAATTATTACAGCTTTTTACAAAATATTCCTATTGTTTTGTTGGTTAATGAAGGTTCGGCTTCTGCATCTGAGATCTTAACCGGGGCACTTAAAGATAATGGTGTAGCAACTATTATTGGAGAAACAACGTATGGAAAAGCTGCGGTACAGAACACATTTAGTTTATCTACCGGAGGAGAAATCTGGTTACCTATAGCTCATTACTTCACACCAAGCGGGTCAGATATTCATTTAAAAGGGATAAATCCTGATATAGAGGTAAGTAATCCAGAAAGGGAAGTCATCTCAATGACAGAAATATCTGAAGAAGAAGCAACTCAGGCTTTCTATACGACTACAGAAAAACCTGTACTAAATATTGAAGAAGATTTGCAATTGAAAACCGCCTTGGACTTTTTAATTGGGGGTAACTAAGTTGCGTTTTTATGGATGGGTTATATCTATTTTTTTAATATTCTTCTCTTTGTCCATCGGGTTATATCTCTCGTTGGGCAGTATGGAAAGCACGACTTACAATATAGAAAAATCTCCCAAATTTGTAGTAAAAAATGTCAGTTATGATGTTTCTTTTTTGAATGATCAATTAAATGATGTGAACAATCTTTCCATTATAACTCGTAATATAATGGATGATGGGGTTTTTGTAGGAACCCTAAAATTTGATTTTAGAAACAACAAACTAACTATCAAACCTGTCACTAAAAACGCTTACGACGATTTCAGAAGTTTGATCATCTCCACGGGAGTCAGATATAAAGAATCAAAAAATGATTACGAACTATATGGTTTAACCTTAGCCTACTATCAACTCATAACTGACAATTTATACTTAGAATTAACTCCAAAGATATATGTTTTGAATCCAGAAAATTTTGATGAAAACACGATAAATATAATGAAATCCAGGTATAATTTATTCACACAACAGGATTATAGATCCTATTCTTTCAATAGAGATCTTTTAAATTCTTTGAACGAATATGGTGGAGTTATCGTTGATGAGGATTTACTTAATAACCCTGCGGTGACACCTTTATTGGATGTTTTTAGGCAGGAAAATATAGATATTGAACCGAATGTTTCAGTTCTTGTCTTCGAAGGATGAAAAAATGCCGAATATTTTTTTAGACTTTTTCAATTCCCTTATAAATCCAAAAAATATTTTCAACGTTACAAAAAAATCTTTTTTTATCCCATTCCTAATAAGCCTATTTTACCTTTTCTCTCCGGTATTTTTGAGAAACATACAAATACTTGAAGTGGGACGTTTTGACGTTCTAAAAATTAAATTACTTATTTTTATTCTGCTTTTTTCTTACTTAAGTTCGGGCATAAGAATGCTTTTTTGTTCTGAATCTAATTTATTATACGCATACATTTCTTCCGTTTCCCCTGTTATATTAGGCCTATTAGGAAAACCTTTTCTTTATTTCTCTGTTTTATGGGTAATCCTTTTAAGATTTTATATAGATTTAAAAAAAAATAATTACTATTCTTTAATTATAGGTATTGTTTTTGACCTTTTTCTAGTATGGTGGTTGCTGTGAGAGAAAAAAAGGACTTCTTTTTAGAACTTGCTAATTTTATCACCCAAAATGCTTATTACATAATAGCGGTAGTTTTAGTCTTTACAATTTTCTTTGGCTTTTTTTCCACTAGATTGAAGGTAAACTCAGATTTGTTGAAAATACTTCCTCAAGACTCGGAAGTTATTGTTGAACTTCTAGAAGAACAAGCATTTCTTGAAGGATCTGATGTGATGGTTGCTGCGTTTTTTCTCAACGATAATGTCCAGCCTTCACAAATTGCCTCAACTTTTTACGATTTGATGCAAAAAGAACCTACCTTTTTAAGTTTTGTGCAAACGGATCTCTCTTTCCTTTTTTCATACGGCATCATAAACTTAAGCCAAACGGATTTAATTTACACTATGTATGAGAACTTACAAAGTTTTGGCAGTTTATTAAGTAGAAATTTCACCTATGATTTCAAGTTATTTGAAAAAGCGGATAACTTTTTAGAGGATATTTACGGTTTAGAAAACTTTCTCCAAACTGGTAAAAATAATGATTTAATCAGTTCCTACTACACTTTATCACCTGATGGAAAAGTTATGATAATGGGACTTACTTTCAACAAAGCTTCTTCTGATTTAGATTACGTAAACTACATAGTTCCAAAAATAGACTCAATTTTAACAGAGATTGAAAAGACTTTCAATATAAAAACAGGTTTGACTAATTCCTATGTCACGGGATACGAATCTAATCGTACGGTAATGGAAGATTTTAAAATAACAACAACCTTATCGATAATTTTTATAACTATTCTATTCGCTTTCGCATTTGGTAATTTCACTTCTTCTATAATAGTACTTTTAGGTTTAATAATATCTACATTTTTAACGATGGGGCTCATCACGTTAACTTTCGGAGAATTGAATATTGTAACTTCTTTTGTAATGGCAATAACTTTAGGTTTGGGAATAGCTTATGGGATTCATGTAATGACGAGATTTTCAAAAGAAATTGAGGATGATGGTAATTTCACTACTGCATTGGCTTCGACTTACAAAGGAATACTTTTGCCTCTGTTCTTTGGAATGATAACTACTGTTATAGTTTTCTTAACGCTTTTTTTCATGGGATTACCCGCTTTTAAAGAGTTAGCAATCGTTAGCTCAATGGGTTTATTGGTTTTTTTCTTTATTATGATTTTTTTTGTTCCAACGTTAATTTACGCTTTAAAAGTAAAAATAAAAATTTCTCCTTTTACAGTCAAAATAGATGATGCCTTTAAAAAAATCCCTCACTTTATATCAAAAAATTCAAAAATGATTTTTATTATAGTGGTTCCAGCAGTTTCGATCTTCAGCGTTTTGGGTTTAGTTAATTACAGTAACTTTTCGTACACGCCTCCAGGGCTAATTTCTTCTAATTCAGAATCTGTTAAGGTGGGAGAACAAATTTTGGATCACTTTGGAAATATTTCTTTTGATACGTTGCAGTATCTAATGAGAGTTGACGAAGATATTGAAACTGTTAAAAAAGAATTATTGAACACGGGTGTTGTGGAATCTGTCAACAGTTTACCAGACATAATTCAAGAAAATCTTGGAGAATTTTCTAAGATAAAAACACAGTTAGAAGGTTTATCTCAAGTTATAAATAATCCAATAATAATATCCGTTTTAAAAAAGAATAATCTATATTCAGACAGTCTAAAACTGATAGATGCTGCTGCTCGCTCTTCTGACCTTTACCATTTTACCTTGAATATCATGGATATTTTCCCTGAGGATCTCAGAGGAAACTTTTTAATAGAGAAGGATGGTCAAAAATATCTTATTCTGGAAGTAACTCCCAAATTCAGCCTTTGGAGTAACAACGGAATAAAAATTTTCTTTGACGCGCTTGGGGAAAAAGGAGAAAACATTCTGGGTTTACCAAAAGCAACATATAAAATAATGGAGATGATCAGAAAAAGATTTTATATACCATTATTTCTATCTTTCATCTCCATATGGGGTATAACTGCAATTGTTAGAAAAAATGTGCTTCAACCATCTGAAGCTATGCTTAGTCTGATAATTTCTGTATTAGCTACTTTTGGTGTGTCATATTTATTAGGTATAAAGGCTACTTTCGTAACCGTTCTAACTTTTCCCTTAATCTTTGGTATAGGTATAGATGGATTTCTACATATATATCACACGTTCAGTACTAACAAGACAAACTTTTGGAATATCTTAAAATCCATAACATTTTCACTTTCTACGACAACACTCTCTTTCTTGAGCTTTCAATTTTCTAGGGGAGAGCTTTTAAAAGAATTTAGTTTGACGATGTCTATGTCCTTGGGTTTTACCTGGCTATTCACAACCGTTATGTTCATAGTAAATAGAGAAATGCTCAGAAAATTTTGGAAAAGAAAAAAGTAGTTAACTTATTTTGGTTTGAACATATCACTGTTTATCTGCAACGGTACATTCAACCAATAAAAGATACTCAAATCGAATTGTATGTAAGCAAGATAATCAAATTTTTCTTGTCCAAAATCATACTTGACATCTCCCCCTGCCTTTATTCCATCGAATCTATACTTTCCAGATTCAAAGGATAGATATGGTCTCGATAATACTTTTTCTACCTTACTTCCAGCGTATATAGATCCACCTGCATACCCAATGTAAGGATCGATCTTCGTATCAAACACAACAAATGGTTTATCTAAATTTGCCTTTATACCAGAAATTGAATCATACGTGATTCCTATACCCATTTCATAAATGTTGTAATTGTTAACAGAGTAAGGGCTTATTTGGAAAATAGAATCTAAGACATATGAATCGAAAGAAGTGTTTTTAAATGAACTCCCACCTCCCAAAAATGTGTTTATCGTATTTCTTAAATACCAAAGATAACTATTGGAAATATAAAAACTTGTTAAAATATCTTCTTCTGTCAAACTCAGAGTTATACTGTTAGTCGTATAATAATCAAAGATCAAGGATAAATCCCCGTAAATTTTGCTCCCATCTGTAAATGCATCTATAAACCCTATGTAGTTCATGGCCTCGCTGATAAAAAATGCTCCGGCTCCGTATAAAATATTATCATCCATATCAACAGCTAAAATTGGAAACGGCAATATATAAGGCTTTTCAAATGTGTATTTTTTTACTTCAACGTCTTCAGGATAATAGATTTCATAACTTTCAAAATTAACTTGTGCAACTACACTTTGCAAAACAAAACTTTCTTTAACTGCACTTTCTAAATCTAAATAACTCAAATGGTATCCCTCATGATCGTAAACTAAATGGTATAACTTATCGTTCAAAACTACCGGTTCAAAACTACCGCTTAAATAATTTGTCAAGCGTTCAACCGTTTTTTTGGTTGTGTTTAACCTATAAATATTGTATATCCCATCTTGGTAATTAGCAGAATAATAAATAAAATCATTATCGATAAATAAACCAAGCTCTTCAACTTCATCATCGGTAATTTGATAAATCTTTTCTGATGATAAATCATATGAATAGATATCCGTTTGGTTCTTATAATTAGCAGAAAAATATATTATATCTTCTTCTCCTACAATATCGTTAAAAACATACTTACCATAATCTATTAACTTTTTAGTCTCGTTAGTCCTTAAATCGTACAAATACAAAGCAGTCAAACCTTTGTCTAATTTTGAATAAGCTATCTTTTCGTCTCCTACAAAACCAAAAGCTTTAACCCTTTCATCTAGAAACCTTCCACCATTCGGGCAAGCACAATCATAATACAACTTATTTGTGTAATATCCCATGTTGTAGGTAGTCACTAAGTACAAAAAATTACCTCTTGAATTTACATCGAATGAACTTACTCCCTTTTTAATCAATTCGCCATCTTTGTATGCTCCCTTCGGTTGATCAGGCATAACCAAATATCCATAAAGGGAAATCCCATCAGTTCTAAGATTCCCAGTATTTTGATAAGTGTTATCGATTTTCAACCAAGATAATTTGTAACCTTTTTCTTTTAATTGATCGTAGTCATTAAGATATTCTTGCTTAATATCTATCAAAAAGCTGGTCCAACTATCCCCCGTTACCCAATAAAACGCTTCATCCAAATTGCTAAAAACGTTTGTATTTAAGACCCTTATTATCTGTCTCAGTGTGTCCTCTCCATAATTATTAACTATTTTTTTCACCAAAATTGTTCCATACATATAGTTAAAACCAGCAGGGCTCCATATATCAATTGAAGAACCTGAACCCAAATAATATCTTGGGAAGTTGTTACTCAATATCTCAGATCTTAGATACATATTGAAAAGATCGTCTTCAAATCTCCCTCCGAACTCTTTACTTTCCATGTAAATAGAAATACCTTCATGCAAATAGCTCGGCTGATGAACCATGTTAATCGTGTTTTTAATCAATTTACTAGGAACCCAAGATATAAAAGGATCTCTAACATCACTCCCATAAAAAATGTGATTCAACTCATGCGAAAAAACAAATTTACTCCAATCTTCTACGTTTCCACCCAATGCCAAAAAATCTTCTGGAGGATTAATGTAAAGCCTTATTACATTGGTACCTGTGAAGGCAAAAGAGTTTGTAAAATCAACATCATCTAAAATATAAACCGTTATTTTACCAGGATTTGAACCATAAAAATAAGTGTACTTTGTATACAATTCTTCCGCGGTATCAGCGATCTCTTCATAAAAATAATAAAGATCCTTCTCAAAAACAAACCTATAATTCTCTGTTTCTAATTGATAAAGATCTTTAGGTGGTGTATAAACAGTAGAAGAAAAAATCGTTAAAGAAATCGTCATACAAAAGATCAATACAAACAATTTTCTAAATCCTTTAATTGTCATCTTTAATTCAACTCCTTTGATTTTTTAAAGCTTAATCTATTATAATATAATAAATAAAAAAGATCGATAGGTATTGACAAACTTTCCTTTTTATGATAGACTTATTTTTGGAATTAATGCCGAGATGGCGGAATTGGTAGACGCTGCGGACTTAAAATCCGCTGGGTAGAGATACCCGTGTCGGTTCGAGTCCGACTCTCGGCACCCTTTTAAATTAATTATGCTACATTACTTGGTGCGGGGTGGAGCAGTCTGGTAGCTCGTCGGGCTCATAACCCGAAGGTCGTAGGTTCAAATCCTACCCCCGCTACCATTTGTTATATGGCGGCGTAGCTCAGTTGGCTAGAGCATACGGTTCATACCCGTAGTGTCAAGAGTTCGAATCTCTTCGCCGCCACCATAAATGAAATTTCTTAAATAAAAAGATGGGGTAATTTAGATAGATGCCCCATCTTTTTATTTTATTTTAATATTTTGACGAATTATTAATCACTCTTTCTAAACCTCAAAATTCTGCTATAAAAATGAGTTACTTTTCCACTTTCGAAAAAATCCTTAGAGGAATCCTCTACTATAATTCCCCTTTCTTTCAGTGCCTTTCCTGATAATTTAATTATCTCTTTTTCTTCTTCCTGAAGCCCTTCATAAACAGTGTATACAGCATCGTTTTCCAAATCTTTTAGCTTGACGTTTACCCTATCGAACAAGCCAAACCTTCGAGGGTTTCTTAAATATATCAAAACACCTTCATCTTTACTTTTATTCAAATACTCCACAGCAAAATACCTATCGTTTGGAACGGAAGAAAGTCTGAATTGATAGCCTTCTTGTATTATCTCTCTTATCTCTTTATACAACTGAACCTGATACCTTGCTAAATCGAAATCCCTTTCAGAGAATTTATTCAAATCTGCACCGATTCCCAAAGATCCCATCATCGATGAATGAAATCTGTACGCCAAAGGATAAGTATCTTTTTCTCCCCAGTCAGTTACCCACCCTATCATTATTTTTGGTGCGTATGCGTAGGAAAAACCCTCTTGGATCTCTAATCTATCAAATGGGTCTGTGTTGTCGCTTGTCCATACTTGATCCGCATATTGCATTAAGCCTATATCCACTCTTCCCCCACCGCTGGAACAGTTTTCAAAAGTAACGTGTGGATGTTTTTCTCTTAAATATTTCCAAATATCATATAAGTTCCACACGTATTTAACCCATATTTCTCTTTGTTTTCGTGGTTCTACTTGCATCCATCCCGACTCAAAAACATGTCTGTTCATATCCCATTTGACGAAATCTATATCGTTCTGTGTTAAAAGATTATCCATGAAATCTATGATGAACTCTTTCACATCTTCTCTTGCCAAATTAAGCATCAATTGATTTCGTTGAAGTGATTTTGGTCTATTTGGAAAACTAATCACCCAGTCAGGGTGATTTCTATACAATTCGCTGTCAGGGTTAACCATCTCCGGTTCTACCCATATGCCAAAATCCATTCCTAAGGATTTAACATAGCTTATCAAAGGTTTCAAGCCATTTGGAAATTTATCTTTGTTCACATACCAATCCCCTAACCCTGCATGATCGTCATTTCTTTCCCCAAACCATCCATCGTCTATAACAAAAAGTTCCACACCAATTTTTGCAGCCTTTTCAGCCAATATTTTTTGATTTTCTTCGTTCACATTAAACGTCGTGGCTTCCCAAGAATTGTATAAAACCTTTCTTAATTTGTGTGCTTTATCTTTTGGCAAGATATAGTCGAGCTGGTAATGATGTATATTCTGGCTCGCCTTTGTAAAACCCTCGTCTGAAAAGCCAAACACAAATTTCGGAGTAGTGATCTTTTCCGAGGGTTCTAGTATATAACTAAAATCCCAGTCATTTATTCCTCCAATTATAGCTATTCTTTCGTATATACGTTTTTGCACTACTATCTTCCAATTACCACTCCAAGCTAATTCACCGAAGTATACCTTTCCATGATCTTCATCAGCAGAGTAATCGATCGCAAAAAAAGGATTCAGGTAGGCGCTTGTTTTTCCAACCCTACTTTCCAAAACTTTGCTTCCCTCGTTTATGTCTTCCTTTTTTAAGTGAAACTCACTCCCCCACATACCTGCAAGATAATTTAGTTTTGCTTTTTCATCATTTTCAACATACAACGACGCCGATTTCATATCTTCTACATTTATTTCTTGATTAGAATTGTTTTCAATCTCTATCCATCTTTCTATAATATCGTACTTTGCTATCACCTTGTAGAAAAGATTTACACTCAAATTATAATGCTCATCACTTAGCCTGATTACTAGATCATTCCCACTCACTTCAAAACTTTTGTAATTCAACACAATATCCCTAACACCGTCGTAATACTCAACCTTCAAACAATGCTCGACGTTGTTCTTCTCTCCTCTTACAGAAAACTCATCATTCCAAGTGTATCTGTCCATTACAATCAAATCTTTAACTTCTGGGTAGTCCTTAAACCTCGGTAACTTTGATCCCCAATACAAATTTTTGATTTTTCCTTGATCATCTAATCCAAAAACGTAACCCATATTTTCTGTTTCCAAAAACCATCTCTTCGTTTCTTGATCAAAAGTTATAGGCATTTAATTTCCTCCTTCTCACATTTAAATGGTGAGCCTTTTAAAACCAGAATTTTATCGTTGCATACTCAAAATATTTTTTTGAAAGAAAAAAATAAAAGAACGAAAATACACAAAGAATAAATAGCCGAAAAAAGATAAACAGCATCAATCCCGTTTAAAGTATAAAGAAATCCCATCATCAATGGAGCCACAGTTCCAGATAACTTAAAGAAAACCTCTCTTAAGGAAATCACCGCTCCTCTGTTTTTTCTTGAAGTTATTTCAGTAGTCAGAGAGTGCATACTCGGAATATTTATGCCATGCCCCATGCCAAAAATAATAACAGCTACCATCAAACCTACAAAATTTCTAACAACCATCAATAAAAAAAGGGCGATCGCATAAAACACATAAGAAAAAGCTAACAACCATTTTACCGTGTATCTATCGCTTAATTTCACCAACTGTGAAGAAGCAAATGCAGCGGTGAAAGACATAAAAAACATTAATATACCTGTTATCCAAGGGGGAAAACCAAACTTATATTCTGATAAAAAAGGTAGATACGAAGAATATGCACCACTGAGCAAAAAGAAAGTAGAAAACCCAGCAATATAGATAAGAATTATTCTGAAATCTTTTAAAACTTTAAACAGATCTACAAAATAATCCTTCAAGTTCTCACCATTATTTTGATGGGAATCTTCAAGAAGAAATAAGGTAGCTATTCCAACGGGTACAGCTAAAATGGACAGAAAAAAAGGAAACTGCCAACCAAAAATAGCCAACATTCCACCAATAAGTGGATAGATAGCTAATCCAATATTTGCAACGGTTTCATTGTAACCTATAACTTTTAATCTTTCTCTTTCTCTAAATAAGTCTCCCATAAGGGTTACATTCAATGCGCCCAAGGCGGATGCCCCAGCTCCATTGATAGCACGTAATAACAGTAAAATGTTAAAATTTGTTGTTAAACCACTTAATGCCCCAGATATGGCAAATAAAAATAAGAAAGGAACCATAAATTTTTTTCTTCCATATCTATCAGCTAAAACACCAAATAATGGAGTTAAAAATATGGCAGGCAAGTTAAAAAAAGTAATTAACAAGCCTACCTGTTGCTCTGTTACATTGAATTCTTCCTTTATCAAAGGAAAAACAGGAGAAATACTAGATACACCCATGACGACCATCAACGTCACACCGAATATAATTAACATGTTATTTTTTTGATTTTGTTTTTTTGCAGAATTCAACTTTTTGCTTCCCCCAATAATTTTAGCTCTCTATACCTTTAATTTTATCATATTCACACATTATATAAACTTCAAAAAATCTATTAATACAATTTTTTTCATTTGTGATAGAGTTTTATTAGTTGTTGAAATACACTATTACAAAGAAAGAGGGAAACATTTAGACATATTTTTATTGTTTTACAGAACCTAAAACGCCTTGTACGAAATACCTCTGAAGCATAAAAAATAGAATCAGAGCTGGTACCGTCGCTACTACTACGGCTGTCATAACTAAACCAAAATCGGGTTTGTAACCTGATGCTAAATTAGCTATAAATAAAGCCATAGTACGCTTTTTTTGACTTTGAATAATAACTAAGGGTTGTAAGTATGCGTTCCAACTTGTTAAAAAGGAGTAAATTGCTGCGGCAGCATATGTGGCTTTTATTGAAGGCATTACTATGGAGAAAAAAATTCTTAATTCACTTGCTCCATCCACACGCGCCGCCATTATAATCTCCCTTGGATATGTTTGAAAATTTTGTTTGAAGAAAAAGACTAAAAACACTGATGGGATCATAGGTAAAATAACTCCCCAAAGGGAATCTATTAAATTCAAATAAGTCATCAACCTGAAAACAGGAACCATCAAAGCGGCAAAAGGAACCATCAATGTTAATAAAGTCCCACCATAAACATATTTCATTCCTTTTGATTTATACAGTTCAAACCCGTAACCGGCCATAGAAGATGCAACAACAGACAAAATAACTACAAAAAAAGAAATTTGGATAGAGTTCCAGAAAACTTGACCTAAATCAAAATTGTTTATAAGATTTTGGATATTTACGAAAAATTGATTTCCGAATGTTAGTTTTCCTTTATTGACATCTAAAGATGTATTTGTGCTACCAACCACCATCCAATAAAAAGGGAACACTGAAATAAAAGCAGCAATACTTAAAAACAAGTATATTAATACATATCTAATTTTTCGACTCATTTTTCCTCACCTGCCACCCTAAACTGCGTTAAAGTTAAAATTACAGCTAT
Organism: Petrotoga sp. SL27; assembly: GCF_002924605.1. NCBI lineage: Bacteria > Thermotogati > Thermotogota > Thermotogae > Petrotogales > Petrotogaceae > Petrotoga > Petrotoga sp. SL27. The sequence continues at coordinate 163,156 of NZ_JAIP01000011.1, forward strand.
AAGAACTATAATCCACGAAATTGCAGAGGCATATCCAAAATTTGGAACATACTTAAAACTAACATTATAAATATAAACTGATGGTGTAAGCAAAGAATTACCTTGGCCAACGCTTGAACCTGTTGTCACCCCAGAAGCTAGCATCATTGGCTCATCAAAGAGTTGTAATGTTCCTATCGTAGACAAAATAGTAGTAAAAAGAATTATAGGTTTCAACAAAGGAATTGTAATTCTAAAAAATTGGGTAATTTTACTTGCACCGTCTATCTCAGCAGCTTCATAGATTTCTTGGGGTATATTTTGAAGCCCTGCTAAATATAACATCATATTATACCCTGTCCATCTCCAAGTCATGGCAATTATTAATGTAACTTTGGCCCATACTGGATCTAACAACCATCTAATGGGTTCTTTAATTATATTAAGAGTTAATAAGACATTGTTAATAAGACCTTCAGTAGAAAACATCATTTTGAAAACTACACTATATGCAACAAGAGAAGTGACAGCAGGTAAAAAAAGAGCTGTTCTAAAAACCCTTTTTAACTTTAATTTTGGATCATTAAGCAAAAAAGCAAAAATAAGCGCTAAAAAGAGCATTATAGGAACTTGAATAATTAAAATAATAATAATATTTTTCAATGATTGTATGAAATAGTTGTCTTGAAAAAGTCTTAGATAATTTCCAAAGCCCACAAAATTTCTCATTACTCCTCTTGTAGAAAAAGTAGATAAATATAGGGAATAAATCAAGGGATAGAAAATAAACAAAGCCAAAAAAAATACAGCTATACTTACAAAAATCCAACCCCATTTGTTTCTTCTTTTTTCAAATGTTTTAGTCACTTAATAAACCTCCTAACTAAAAAATATTATTTAGTGTCTTTGGAAACTCTGAAACCTGCTTTAAACAATACTTCAAGAATCTAAAAATTTTTAAAATACCTCCATCATTCTAAGTTACATACAATCTGCTTTAGCTCCCCTTCGCTCAGCAGCCCGCCCGGATGGATCGAGTAGGGCTCCGCCCTGTAACCCTTTTAAAATCAAAATCTTATTTTTGAAAATCTTATTATTTCTAAAGTGTCTAAAAATATTATTAATGAGACTTGCAGTTTGCAACCAGATAATAAAAACTTTTTAGGAAAATACAAATACAAATTAAGTTTTTTAGTTCATTCTTTTTAAACTAATTTTAGATAATAAATTATATTTTGGTAAATTAGTTATCACAAATACTAAGGGTATCAAAAAGAAGGTCCATAAGGACCTTCTTAATAATTAAAAAAATCCAACTACATTTCTAAACTGATCTTCAGCTTTTTTTAGAGCTTCTTCAATCGTTAAGTTACCATTGTATACATCTGGCATTACTCCCATAATTGCTGCGTCTGCTTCGTAAGTAAATAAACCATAATCAATTGAAGGAATCATAGTCATCCATTCTGAAAAATCTAAATATATTCTTTGGTTACCAAAGAAAGGATCTCGTTTTACGTAAGCTTCACCTGTTTGAGCAGGTAACCAGGTTCCTATAGCTCCTCTTTCGTACAATATTGTTTGATAAAAATCTACATCTTTAGCATATATTTCTTTCATGAAATTAATTGCTAAATCTTTGTATTCAGAATTTTCTAATATATACCAACTGGATCCTCCAAGATTTGAGGCGTTAACAGAACCAGGAACATCCAATTTTGGAATTGGTAGAACGCCCCATTTACCTTCTTGAGTGGGTTCTGCCTTTATCGATCCAATTATCCATGCTCCAGTAATAACGGAGGCAACTTCTCCTTCATTAAATGATGCTACCCATTCATTCCAGCCAGAAACTTCTTTGCCAATTCCTGAGTCATAAATTTCTTTGTAAATTCTGACTGCTTCATACATCACTGGATTATTTGCTATGTTTGGTTCTCCATTCTCGTAAAAATACCAAGTTCCCGCTGATTGTAGCAATATCCTCATTAAACCTCCATCATACGGATCGGCTCCAATCATATATTTCCCAGTTTCTTCTTTAACCTTTTTTCCTAATTCTATAAATTCAGTCATTGTAATTTCATTTAGACCTTGAACGTTTATTCCAGCTTCTTGAAAATAATCTCTTCTATAAAACCATCCTGTTACACCAGAATCGAATGGAACTCCATAGACTTTGTTTTTTAATGTCATGAATCCAAGTTTGTAATCGGCGAATTCTTCCCAGTTAAAATAACCTGTTAAATCAGTAAAAGATTTAGGATACGATTCCAAATACTTCTTTGCGTTATAATCTTCAATCAACACAATTTCAGGAAGACCTTTTTTTACACCAGAGGCCAATATTGTGTTCAACTTTTGCTCAACATCGGCTTTTGCCATACTTACAATTTCAAACTCTACATTTGGATTTGCTTTACTGTATCTTTCGGCTGCTTCTTCCATGATTGCCACATTAAAATTAGGATCCCAACACCATATGGTTATTTTGCCACTTGAATCTGCTGCATTAGCCGTTATACCTAATCCCACCATAAAAACTAAAAGGACTAAAACACTTAAAAATCTTTTCATACCTACACCTCCCATATGTTTTAGACATATTTAATCATAGTACTTGTACTGCTATTCAAAAATCACCTCCTTCATAGCAAAAAGCATATCAAGATTTCGTTCTTTTAAGAATCTTAACCCCATAACCTGGAACAGTTAGTTTTCTATCTGAAGTTTCACCTTCCAGAAGGTCGATATATTTCTGTTCATCAAGTTCGACAACCTTTTCTTCTTGAGTAAAGTTCATCACAAAAATAAAGTCATTCTCTCCATCAGTTCTCATTTGAGCTGTAATACCGTATGGTAAATCCCTATCAATAACCTTTTTCAATCCAAGTTCTTCTATCAGTTTGCCATAAAACATATCGTTAAATTGCTCTTCATTTCTTGAAGCTATATAATATGCTTTTCCTTTTGAAAAATCATTGACCGTTAAAGCGGGCATCCCTTTGTAAAAATCCTCTTTGTAGGTTGCCAAAGATCTAGCTCCTTCCAAATGAATCAAATCGCATAGTTCCTTTGCTTTATATTCACCTTTCAGCCCTAATTCATTTTCATTATCGAAAGAAACTTGTCTACTCTCACCATCGTAAAGTGCATCTATCTCCTCAGACCAAATGCCAAGAACCTCTCTCAAAGGACCTGGAAATCCCCCTAAGAAACACAAATCTGTCTCGTTGACTATTCCCGACCAGTATGTTGTAACAAAGGTCCCACCTTTTCTCACAAATTCCTTGATTTTTTCACTTACCCCTTGTTTAACCATGTAAAGCATTGGTGCTATCAATAATTTGTATTTTGAAAAGTCACAGTCCATATTTATAACATCAACAGGTACACCATTCTTCCAGAAAGGTTTATAATTCTCTTTAACGGTTTCCTCGTAATGTATGCCTATGTTTCTTGGGCCTTGGGCATCTTTCATCGCCCACCTATTTTCCCAATCAAAAATAATAGCAACTTCTGGATTTACCGTTGTTCCTATTATTTCATCTAATCTTTTTAGTGTTTCACCCACATTTTTGACATCGTTGAAAACTCTGGTATTTTCATGCCCACAATGATCAACAACAGCTCCATGGAATTTTTCACTGCTCCCTCTGCTCTTTCTCCATTGAAAATATTGAACGGTATCAGAACCATGAGCTACCGCTTGAATAGAAGATAATAAATGCATTCCTGGTCTTTTCAATTTACTGACTTCTTGCCAATTAGTTGTGCTCGGAGTGCTCTCCATCAACATGAAAGGTTTTCCACCTTTCAATGATCTATTCAAATCATGAACCATACTCACTCCACAGGCTAAATCGTAATCATCATTACTATGCCATCTTGGATAATTATCCCAGGAAATTACATCCACATAATCAACAAATTTCCAGTAATCTAATCCCTCATATATTCCCATAAAGTTGGTTGTCACAGGCAGGTTTGGATTTATCTTTTTCAGAGGCTCTATCTCGTGTTTGAAAAAATCAACAGTTTGGTGAGTTACGAATCTCTTCCAGTCTAAACTTAATCCATGAAGCGTACTCTCTCCATGAGGCGCGGGAGATTCTATTTGTGTCCAATCAGTATAGGTATGACTCCAAAAAGCCGTCCACCAGGCATCATTCAGATTTTCTAAGGTTTTATATTTCTCCTTTAACCAATTTCTAAAGGATTCTTGACAGAGTTCACAGTGACATTCTCCCTCATATTCGTTAGATACATGCCAAGCTATTACTCCTGGATGATTCGAATACCTTTCTGCTAGTTTTGTGTTTATAATGTTGACTTTTTCTCTGTAAACTGGCGATGTATAACAATGATTATGGCGCTCACCGTGAAGGTTTCTCACTCTATTCGGTCCTACCCTCAAAACTTCTGGATATTTCCGCGACATCCAGGCAGGCCTAGCACCACTTGGAGTTGCTAAGATTGTATATATTCCATTTTTGTATAGCTTTTCTATAACTTTATCTAACCAACCGAAATTAAACTTACCTTCTTCAGGTTCTAAAGTACTCCAGGCGAATATGCCTACAGACATAACGTTGCATCCAGCAAGCTTCATAAGCCTGATATCCTCTTCTAAGACTTCTGGATACTTTAGCCATTGATCAGGGTTATAATCTGCCCCGTGTAGAAAATGCGGCACTTTTGCACTTATTGGTTCATATTTTTTTGTCATTATTTTCACTCCTAAACTTTCAATATTATTTACAAGGTCAATATTACTAAACATTAATATCGATACCGTGAACGATACCAAAATAATTATAACAGAGTTAAAATTCGTTGCAAAATCTCGTTATGGGCAATTAGGTAAGTTTAAAGGCAATTAAAAGATATTATTCACGTTTAACTCGAATTTTCTCAATTTTTGAGAATTTTTACTCCGTCTTCGATTGTTGTTTCGTAAAAGAATGGCTCTATCATGGTTTTTTCATAATAATTCTTCGAAACTTGCTCCTTGAAAGTTTTTACCTGACTTTTTTCCACCAAAGCAATGGCGCATCCACCAAATCCTGCTCCAGTCATTCTAGCTCCTACACAGCCTTTGGTTTTTAGAGCTTCGTCAACAATTGTATCTAGTTCATAACCTGTCACTTCATAATCATTTTTCAAGGAATTATGGGATTGGATTAAAAGTGATCCAAAACCTTCAATATCATTATTATTTAATAATTTAGAAGCCTGGATAACCCTTTGATTTTCTGTTATTACGTGCCTTGCTCTTTTTAACTCTATTTCATTATCAAGATATTTTAGATCTTTCTCACTACATTGGCATAAATTATCAACTTTTGTTTCCTTCGATTGGTTTATTTTTTCTAAAGCATTTTCACATTCTTGTCTTCTTTGGTTGTATTGAGACGAAGCAAGCTCTCTTCTTTTGTTTGTGTTCATAATAATCAGAGAATACTCGTCTAAATAGCAAGGTATGTATTCATAAGTTAGGTTTTGTGTGTCAAGCAGTAAAGCGTGATCCTTCTTGGCGTTTGCTATCACAAATTGATCCATTATTCCAGAGTTCACACCAATAAATTTGTTTTCAACCCTTTGTCCCAAGAGTGCAAGGTATGTTCTTTCGATTTCTTCAGGGGATTGACTTTGAGATAAGAGCATGAACCCAATTAGTACTTCCAAAGCCGCAGAAGATGAAAGGCCTGCTCCATTTGGAAGTTCTCCTTTAATCAGTATATTACATCCCTTCAAGGGAACCCCATCTTCTAACAGAAACTTTATAACCCCCTTAGCATAGTTACCCCAACCATCCTCTTTTCTATAATCCACTCCCTTATTTAGATCGACTTTTACTTCGTTGGGAAAGTCCATAGATTTTAGGCAAATAAAATTATCGTCCCTCAAATTCATTAAGCCATTTATACCAAGGTTTATAGCTACTGGTAATACATATCCTCCATTGTAGTCTATATGTTCGCCTATCAGATTTATTCTTCCTGGAGAGAAGAACCTTTGTACTGGTTTTTTACTAACTTCGTAGATTTCTTGAAAAGAATTTAGTAAATCCATTTTGTCGACCTCTCTATTGTATTTTTTTGAATTTTTCTATTGCATTTCTTAAAGTAACGGCAGTTTCTTCCACCGCCATGGTATTCGCCGCAGCCCAAGCACCCATCTCGCTTGATGCGTACCATTTTATTTTATCCTTGTCTCTTAAAGGAGGATAGAACTCAATATGAAAATGATAGTATTTGTTGGAATCTGCATATTCTTCTGAATTAACAGGAGTTTGATGGATATTCATCATGTAGGGAAAAGGTTTGTCAAACAATGCATCAAAACCACCAGTTAACAGTTTTATCGCCTCAGCCAGGTCCCATTTTTCTTTTTCGTCGAATTCTGATAAGTTGCCTTTGTGGGATTTGCTGACGATGAAAGCACCATAGGGGTAGTCTGTAAAAAACGGGAGATAAACGAGAAATGAGCCATTCTCAAAAAGAATTCTTTTTTGAAACTCCTTTTCTTCTTTGTTCATTTCACAAATAAGGCATTTTTCTTTTTCTTCGTAATATTTTTTACAGTTGTCGAGTTCCACTTTTAACTTCAAAGGAATCCACGAATAGGCATATAATTGACCGTGTGGATGGAGCATCGTTACCCCTACTTCTTTTCCTCTGTTTTCAAACGGAAAGATGTATTTTATTTTTTCATCTTTTGAGAGTTCCTCAAATCTTTCAACCCATAAGTTTACCAACTTAAATATATGTTCTACTTGTAATTGAGGAAGGGTAATATTGTGATCAGGAGAATACAAAATCACTTCGCATTTTCCATAATTTTTTTTGACTTTGTACAAATCCGATCCTTGTATATTTGGCTCATCTGGTTCTAGTTTTAAAGCGGGAAAATCGTTGTCGTATGCATAAACGTCATAGTTCGGAGGCACTTTTTTACCCGGTCCTGGACAAAAGGGGCACCAATCCTCAGGTAAATGGGGTCTATTTTGTCTGTTGTCTGCAACCATTGTGTATGTTTTTAATAAAGGATTCCAACGTAATTCTGCCATACAATTCCTCTCCTTCTTTGTTTGAGATTTACTGCCTTTAAAATCTCTAAACCTTCTTTAGCGCCCCTTCGCCCCGCTGCCCACCCATGACCCATATCTTATTTTATGTTTAAGATTTCCTCACTATAAGTTCTATATCTAATACTTTCCTTGTTGATGAGTTATCGCTTTTCTTACTTTTTATTCTTTTATAAAGCATTTGAAATGCCTCATATCCCATTTCAAACTTTTTAACTTTTACCGTTGTCAACTCTGGCTCGATTAACCTTGAAAAGGCTATATCGTCGTAACCTACTACTGAAACATCTTGTGGAATCTTTAGATTATTTTCTTTCAAAGCTTTAATCGCCCCGTAAGCTATTAGATCGTTGTAGCAAAATATTCCGTCGAATTCTTCTTTTTTTCTGATCATTTCAACCGTTTTATCGTAACCTGCTTTAACGTGATATCCTTCATGTATCCCTTCACATATCTTGATATCATCTTCCGAAAAAGTTAACCCTTTCTCTTTTAACGCTTTTTTATAGCCTTGCAACCTTCCATATGAAGCAGAGTTATATAGTTGATCGGTTATTATTTTTATCTTTTTACACCCTTTTTCAATGAGGTATTGCGTTGCAAGATATCCCCCTTTTACTTCGTCACTGAATATTTCATCCACATTCCAACCGTCTATTTCTCTACCTACAAGTACTATAGGGAAGTGTTCTTTTATCAGTTCCTGAATATCTTCATAACTCTTTTGCATTGGAAAAAGGAGAATACCGTCGACTCTCCTTTCCAAGAGCGTTTTTAAAAACTTTTCTTCATTTTCGTATAAACCTTCAGAGTTCATAATTATTATTTGATAATTATTCTCCCGTGCTGCTTTATCAATACCTTTGAATACCTCAGAGAAGAAAGGGTTAGAACTATCAGGCATGATTACTCCGATTGTATGAGTTACATTGGATTTGAGCATAGTAGCGTATATGTTTCTAACGTAGCCTAGTTCTTGGGCAATTTGTTCTATCTTTTCTTTTGTTTGAGGGTTTATATCTGGTTTATCGTTTAAAGCCCTTGATACAGTGTTTACAGAGACCCCTGCTTTTTCAGCAATGTCTTTTATGGTTACAAAACTACCTCGACTTATTTTTATCACCTCTTTCTCATGTTAACGTTAACGGTATCAAATTAATTTTACACCAAAAACCAAAAAAATCAAAATGATTTTTTTGTGGTACAATTCTTGTAGGACAAATAAAAAAATAAAATAGAACTTGCATTTTATGGCGTATTAGATCATAAATTAATTGTCATCGAAATAGAGTAATGGTTAGATAGTATTTTTATGTCTTTGAAAATCTAAATATTCAGGTTATAAAGGGTTCATATCATTATAATCAAGCCAAAAAGGTTTTAGAAAAGAAAAGAAAAAAGAATTCAGACGAAAAAAATAATCTTAATTAAAAACCTAAAATATTGAAGGCGCCCTTTCCTGGGCGCCCTTTATAAATGAGTATTATTAATTTAAAAAGTTAAGTCCAAATTTCTGTTCTTTATTTCTTTTTTTATTTTCTCAATGAAACGTTCTTTTGAAACATTTTCTATGGTATCACCTTTTCGAGTTCTTATATTTATAGTATCTGAGTTCACTTCCTTTTCTCCAAAAACTATCATATACGGCACTTTCTTCATCTGTTCATTTCTTATCTTATATCCCACGGTAGCATCAGAATCATTTACATAAACCCTAATACCTTCTTGTTCTAAAATACGAGAAAATTTCTTTGCTTCTTCGTTAAATTTTTCAGAAACTGGAAGAATTGATACTTGAACAGGAGAAAGCCAAGTCGGAAACTCACCAGCAAAGTTTTCTATTAAAATACCAAAGAATCTTTCTAAAGACCCAAATATTGCTCTATGAATCATAACCGGCCTTTTTTGTTCATCGTTTTCATCTGCGTACACAATGTCAAACCTTTCGGGCATCTGAAAATCAAGCTGAATCGTGGTACATTGCCATTTTCTCCCAAGGGAATCTGTAACGTTAAAGTCTATTTTGGGACCATAAAAAGCCCCTTCCCCCTCGTCTATTCTATATTTCATATTGGTCTTTTCCAACGCCTTTTTTAAAGCATCGGTAGCCTTTTCCCAACTTTCAATATCTCCCATATGATCTTCAGGCATAGTACTTAAGATGGCTTCGTATTTAAAACCAAATGTTGAAAATATTTCGTTGGTTAGTTGTATAACTTTTATTATTTCTTCCTCCATTTGTGACTGCATGCAGAATATATGCGCGTCATCTTGAGTGAAAGCTCTGACTCTAAAAAGACCGTGCAAAACCCCACTTCTTTCGTAGCGATGTACTTTACCAAATTCAAACATTCTTATTGGTAAGTCTCTGTAACTGACAAAGTTATTCTTATATATCAATATATGCCCTGGGCAATTCATCGGTTTGACTGCCATAGGCATATCTTCTTTCTCAGTGAAAAACATATTCTCTTTGTAATGATCCCAATGCCCAGATTGATGCCATAATTTAATATTCATGATTTGAGGGGTTTCTACCTCTTCGTATCCATATTTTTTATGAACTTGGCGAGAGTAAGCCATCAATTCATTTAAAATTATCTTACCATTCGGTAGGAAAAAAGGCATACCAGGAGCCATCTCAGATTGTAACATGAATAAATTCAATTTTGGGCCTAATTTTCTGTGATCTCTTTTTTTTGCCTCTTCCAACATGTTTAAGTAATCGTCAAGTTGTTTATTTTTGGGGAAGGCGGTGGCATATATCCTTTGAAGCATCTTGTTCTTTTCGTCTCCCCGCCAATAAGCTCCAGATACTGAAAGAAGCTTAAAATATTTAACATAACCAGTAGAAGGAAGATGAGGCCCCCTGCACAGATCATAGAAATCCCCTTGAAAATAAACTGAAACAGTGTCTTCTTCTAGTTCCCCAATTAATTCCAGTTTGTAAGGTTGATCCTGGAATAATTCAATAGCCTCTTTTTTATTTACTTCTTTTCTAATAATTTTTATATCTTCTTTTATAATCTTTTTCATTTCCTCTTCTATCTTTGAAAAATCTTCTTCTGAAAGGTTGTATCCTTCAATATCAAAATCGTAATAAAAGCCGTTTTCAATAACCGGCCCTATAGCTAATTTGACTCTATCCTCTCCGAAAATCCGTACCACCGCCTGGGCCATAATATGAGCCATCGTATGTCTGTATATTTTTGGAGCTATTTCATCATCCAAAGTTATTAACTTAATAGTTGAATCCTGCATTATAGGGGTATTCAAATCTTTTAATTCACCGTTAATTTCAGCTGCTATAGCTTTTCTGTACAGCCCTTGGGATATACTTTTGGCAATTTCTGCAGGGGTAATCCCATCTTTAAATTCCTCAACAGAATCATCTGGAAAAGTTATTCTAACCATTTAATCACCTCTAACAATAATGGAATTTTATAAAGTTAAACTTTCAAGTTTTTCTTTGAGATCTTTTTCTAGGAGCTTATCTATTATTTCATCTAAATCTCCATCAAGTATTTCGTTTATTCTATGAGTGGTATAGTGAATTCTATGATCTGTAACCCTGTTTTGTGGGAAATTGTATGTTCTTATTTTTTCGCTTCGCTGTGCAGTACCTATTTGTGATTTTCTCTCTTGTGTAAGCTGAGATTGTTGCTCTTCTAACTTTATCTCAAAAAGTTTTGCCCTTAGTATATTTAAAGCTTTTTCTTTATTTTGATGTTGGGATCTTTCATTTTGACAAGTTACAACGATTCCAGTGGGGAGATGGGTTATTCTAACGGCAGAATCCGTTTTGTTAACGTACTGACCACCTGCTCCACCTGCCCTATAGGTATCTATTCTGAGATCATTCTCATTTATCTGAACATCTATATCCGTTGCTTCCGGTAACACCGCAACGGTGGCCGTCGAAGTGTGTATCCTTCCAGAAGATTCTGTTTGAGGTACCCTTTGTACCCTATGCACACCACTTTCGTATTTCAATCTTCTGTAAGCACCTTGACCCTTTATTTTTAATATGGCGGTTTTAATTCCACCAAGTTCGTTTTCGTTTAGATCAAGGAGTTCATATTTCCAATTTTTTCTTTCAGCATACCGTATATACATTCTCATTAACTCTGAAGCGAAAAGGCTCGCTTCATCACCTCCAGTACCTGCTCTTATCTCCATAATGATATTTCTCTCATCATACTCATCTTGAGAGACTAAACCTTCTATAATTTTTTTTCTTGTTTCTCCTTGCTTTTCCTCTAAATCTTGGAGCATTGACTGATATTCTTCTTCAGAGACTTCATTGTTTACATACATTTCTTTTAATGCTTTTATGTCTTCTAAATCCTGTTCGTAACTCTCAAACAGTTTATTTAATTCTGATAGTTTGGAATGCTCCTGTCCTAATTTTTTTAAATTTTCAATATCGTTAGTAATACACGGATCACTTAGTTGTTTCTCTAGTTCTTTAATTTTTTTCTTTACTTCTCCTTTAAAATCTAATATATTCAACTTTCTCACCTTTTTATTTTATTTGTTAACATTAAGGGGTAAAACCCCTTAAGATCCCCGAACGCATTTGCTTCGCAAATGAGAATATGGAAATTATTTCTAAGGCATTATAAAGAACACTTTTGCATAAAGTAGCAAAAAGCTTTTTGCACAATTCAGCAAAATTTTATATCTTAAAACTTTCAACCAATCCTTTTAATTCTGTGGCTAATTCACTCAACTCTTTCGCTTCTTCGTTTATCCCTACCCCTTGTTTTACTTGTTCGTCTATTACACTTCTTGACCTTTCTAGTTGTTCACTTATCTGTGTTACCGCTTTCGCTACCCTGTCCATCGCTGTGCTCATCTCTTGCGCACTTGCACTTTGTTCTTGCGCACTTGCAGTCATGTTTTCTATCCCTTGGTCCATCCTTTCTATCCTTTCTTTTATCCGGTTGAAACTTTTCTGTACATTCTCCATCTTTTCGTTTATTTCCCCTATCGTTCCTACTACCTTGTTCGTCGATTCGTTTACTTTGTTCGTTCCTTGCGTTATGTTGGTTAATATTTCAGATATTTCATCCGTTGCATTCCTTGATTCTTCTGCTAATTTCCTTATCTCATCCGCTACTACCGCAAATCCTCTTCCTGCTTCTCCTGCCCTTGCCGCT
>NZ_JAIP01000034.1:0-546 GCF_002924605.1 Petrotoga sp. SL27
TCTTGGGATACACCTTGTGCCGCCCTTGCTACTTCGTCTACCCCTGACGTTACTTCTTCTACGTTTCCTGCCGTTTCTTCCGTGCTTGTTTGTATCTTGTCCATCTGGTTTTTGAGTTCTTCTGAGTTCTTTCTGCTTTCTTGTGATGATTGCGTTAGACTTTCTGATGCGTTTTCTACTTTGTCTGATGCCTGCTTTATTGACCCCATGGATCTTCTTAGTTCTTTACTCATTTCTGATAGAGCGTTGGCCATCTGTCCAATCTCGTCTTTGCTTTTGCTTTCAAAGTTTACCGTTAGGTCTCCTTCTTTGAATTGGTTTATCTTGTTTTTGAAGTCTAACAGTGGTTTCGTTATACTCCTTATTAGATAGATGACCATTATTATCGATACTACAAAGGCGACTATGGTTAAAATAATTGTCAAGGTTATTGCTCTGTTGTTTTCTTCTATGAGTGATGGACCTAAGGTGTCTTGTTGAACTTTTAATTCCATTCTTTGTTCTTCTAATAGGTTCAGTATCTCTACCCTTGCTTGCTCCATCTGC
>NZ_JAIP01000038.1:0-253 GCF_002924605.1 Petrotoga sp. SL27
TTCTTTTTGACTTTCTTTTGTCCTTTCTACCGCTTCTTTCACAGCTTGACTTATGCTTTCTATCGTTTTGCTTCCTTCTTCTGCAGCTTTACTTGTTTCATCTGCTTCTTCACTTAGCCTTTGCGCATCTTGGGATACACCTTGTGCCGCCCTTGCTACTTCGTCTACCCCTGACGTTACTTCTTCTACGTTTCCTGCCGTTTCTTCCGTGCTTGTTTGTATCTTGTCCATCTGGTTTTTGAGTTCTTCTGAG
>NZ_JAIP01000002.1:0-108489 GCF_002924605.1 Petrotoga sp. SL27
GATGGAGGATGTACAGAAAAGTTTCAACCGGATAAAAGAAAGGATAGAAAGGATGGACCAAGGGATAGAAAACATGACTGCAAGTGCGCAAGAACAAAGTGCAAGTGCGCAAGAGATGAGCACAGCAATGGACAGGGTAGCGAAAGCGGCAACACAGATAAGTGAACAACTAGAAAGGTCAAGAAGTTTAATAGACGAACAAGTAAAACAAGGGGTAGGGATAAACGAAGAAGCGAAAGAGTTGAGTGAATTAGCCACAGAATTAAAAGGATTAGTTGAAAGTTTTAAGATATAAAAAAGTTTTTAAAACATGGCAGACCAAGTAGTCTGCCTTTTTATAATTGACAAATGAACTTTACCTTAAAAAACATTTGATATTTTTATGATATAATTTAATTAATACAGAAATACGAGGGGGGTGTGTATAATGAAGAAATTATTTGTTTTCATTGTCACATCTTTATTTATTAACTTGTTTGCTGTTCAAATAACTATAGCAGTTGAATCAATTGAAGATCAAATCCAATTGCTAAACTCCCAAATAGAGAATTTTGAAAAACAAAATCCTGATATTGACGTAGAAATTTATTTGATTCCTAGCTACCCAGGTTCAACTTACAAATTTTACGGGACATTTGTAGTCACCAACGCAAAAGAACCCACGATCTTATCTCTCGATATGGAATGGATAAATGAATTTTCTCCATTTCTTGTAAACTTAAATCAAGATGCCGAATATTTTGACGTAAACAATCTTGTTCCACAAACCGTAGAAATGGTAACAATTAACGGCGAAATAAAAGCAATTCCTTATTATGTTGAAAACGGTTTTTTATATTATAGAAAAGATTTATTAGAAAAATATGGATACGAAGTACCGAAAACTTGGGATGAATTGATTACAATCGCAAAGGATATTTCTCAAAAAGAGGGAATAGAAGGTTTTGTTTGGCCAGGTGCTAGATACGAAGAACTCACAACTTTTTTCCTTGAAATTTTATATTCTAATGGAGGCAAGATATTCGAAGGTGATAACTTTGTTCTAGAACAGCCAGAAAATAAAGAAAAGGCTTTAGAAAGCTTAAAAATCTTAAATAACATTATATCTGAAGAAATTAGTCCAAAAGGTATAACAACGTATAGAGAAGAAGAATGTAGAAATATATTCCAAAATGGCGATGCCGTTTTCATGAGGAATCTGAGCTATGCTTGGCGTTTATTAAATAGCGAAGGTTCTGGTGCTAATGGAAAGGTGGGAATTGCCCCTATCCCAAAAACTGATTTTTCAAATCAACATGTATTTGTGCTTAAAGGAAAAGCTTTGGCAATTAACCCTAATGCTTCTGATGAAGAAAGAGAAGCCGCAAAAAAATTTATAAAATATTTGACCTCCAAAGAAAATCAAATCCAAAGATTGACACAATTAAACTTTTTACCAATTAATTTAGAAGTATTTAACGAACCAACTATCTCTGAAGTTGATCCTAATTTATTGAATTTTAAATATTCCTTAGAAAATTTAGTGTTGAAACCAAAATCGCCCATATACACAGAAATTTCGTTCCCTATACAAAATAATGTTTACGATGTCTTAACAGGAAGAATTACCGTTGAAAGAGCTTTAAACAACATTATATCTGAAATAAAATTTTTACTACGTTAAAGGATTAAATAAGTTAAAAAAATTAATATCGGAGGTGTAATATTAGTGAATAGTCTTGATAGACAACAAATTATAAAAGATTTAGTAGTTAAGACAGATTCTAAAATTGTGTTACTTGTTATGGATGGATTAGGAGATCTTCCAAAAGACGGTAAAACACCACTTCAAGCTGCATACAAACCCAACATGGATGCATTAGCCAAAGAAAGTGATTTAGGTCAGAGTGTACCTGTTCTACAAGGAGTCACTCCTGGCAGCGGTCCAGGGCATCTTTCACTTTTCGGCTATGATTCCCTAAAGTATGATATAGGAAGAGGCATATTAGAAGCCCTTGGATTAGGAATAAGAGTAGATAAAAAGGACGTTGTTGCAAGAGGTAATTTTGCAACAATAAAAGATGGAATAATAGTTGATAGAAGGGCGGGGAGACCCTCTAGTGAAGAATCAAAGAAAATCGTAGAAATTCTCTCTCAAAATATTAAAAAAATTGAAGATGTTGATATAACTTTCTATCCAGGGAAAGAACATAGATTTGTCGTCAAATTTACAGGGGAAAGCTTATTTGATGAGGTAACCGATGCTGATCCACAAAGAGAAGGTCAGCCAATGGAATGGGCCAAGGCAACGAATCCTGATTCTGAAAAAATGGCTAATATAGTCAACAAATTGATAAAAGAGATAGGGGAAGTGTTGAAAGATCAACCAAAAATGAATTTTGCACTATTACGAGGATTTTCCAAGCATCCTCTATTGCCATCTTTTGAAGAGAATTATAAATTAAAAGCCGCTGCCATTGCTACCTATCCTATGTACAAAGGACTTGCAAAATTAGTTGGAATGGACGTGTTAGAAGCAGGACAAACAACAGAAGATGAGGTTAAAACATTGAAAAAAGTATGGAATGAATATGATTTCTTCTACTTTCATGTGAAAAAAACTGACTCTTATGGTGAAGATGGAAATTTCGAGGAAAAAGTGAAGGTAATAGAGAACACCGATAAAGCTGTAAAAGAAATTTTAAGCCTCAATCCAGATGTTTTAATTATAACTGGAGATCATTCCACCCCTGCTTTACTAAAAGCACACAGTTGGCATCCTGTTCCTGTTTTAATTCATTCAAAATATGTTAGAAAAGGACTGTCTGTTTCTTTTGATGAATATGAATGTGCAAAGGGTACCCTTGGAACGATATCAGCACTGGATATTATGCCGTTAGCTTTGGCAAATGCTTTAAAACTAGAAAAGTACGGAGCTTAATCAAGGCGGGCCCTATGGCCCGCTTCTTAAATTGTATTTGAAGTATCAAAAACAAAGGGAGTGAACCCTTTCAAAGAGCACTCTTGAGAAAAAACCTTTATTGTTAGATCATGTGTTGATTCTAAAATGATTTTATCTTGAAAGATACTAATTGCTATCCTTGCCCCTTTCCAATAAATTTTGAAAGATAATTTTTCCCATTTTTCCGGTATCCAAGGATTAAGATTCAATGCTCCATTCTCATCTATACTTAATCCCCCAAAACCATAGACAACACTTTGCCATGACCCTCCTGCAGATGCAGCGTGTAAACCATACTCCGTGTTTCCTTGATTATCTTCCAAATCAGTCATTACCGTTTTCATAAAATATTCATAGGCATTGTGAGTATCTCCTACTTTCAAACCCATTATTGAATACATAGATGGACTCAGCGAAGATTTATGCATAGTTCTTTTCTCATAATAATCATAATTTAACTTCTTTGTATTACTATCAAATTCATCTTCTAACAACAATAAAAGCATTATCACATCAGCTTGTTTCACAAGCTGTGTTTTATTTAATTTGTTGATCTCGACACCTTTAGGCCACAGCGGCATTTTGTTTTTGTCCCACTCGTCGATTAAATAGTCATTCAGTTTAAAGTAACCCTCAAATTGTTCTATAAGTTCTGTATCATCAAACTTTGGAATAAATATTTTTTCTGAAATTTCTTTCCAATTAGTGAAATCTTGTTCTGATAAGCCCAAATTATTACAGAGCCTGTCGTATTTTATGAAATCTTTTTGTTTAAGTAAATTAGAAATCTCATGAGCTTTTTGCAAATTCCACCTAGCTAAATAATTAGTATAGGCATTGTTGTTTACATGCTCATGAAACTCATCGGGACCTATAACATTATTAATTTCATATCTATCTTTTTGTTCATTATATTCTAATCTAGATTCCCAAAATTTTGCAGTTTCAACAAATATTTCAGCTCCATAATCAAACATAAAGTCCTCATCGTTAGTAGCTCGAAAATATTCCCAATAAGCAAAAGGAACGTCTGCAATAATATGGATTTCTTCATCGCCCGTCCATATTCTTACAGGATTACCCTCATAGTCTTTTCCCCACTTAGGGGTAGTTTCTAAACCAGTATCTGTCGACTCCCATGGGAATTGAGCACCTTTGTATCCATTCAAAAGGGCATTTTCCCTAGCCCCATTTAACGTATTATATCTATATATTAGAAGAGATTTTGCCGTTTCTGGTTGAGTATATACAAAAAAAGGTACCATGAATACTTCTGTGTCCCAAAATATATGTCCTAAATATCCTTCTCCGTGTAATCCTTTAGCAGCGATACTAATATTAGTATCATTTTTATTGGCACATGAGGTTAACTGAAAGACACTGAATCTAATGCCTAACTGAGCCTTTTTATCACCTTTTATTTCTATATCAATATCTTCCCAAATCTTCTCCCATTCTTCACAGTGTTTTTTTAATTCTTTTTCATAACCTTCAAAGGCAAATTCTACTAAAGCTTCTTCTGAAACTTTTTCAATATCAATTATGTTATCTCTCGTTGTATAAGTTACTCCATATTTATATATACTATAAGTTTTATCTTTCTCAAGAAAAATTTCATAAAGTTCTTTTGCTTTATCACCTAAAATTTTAAAAGAACGATTTCGTAAAAGGTTATTGTTATTTCTGTAGCAACGCAACGTTGTTGCTTCTATTACATCAATTGCTTTATCCTTTGTAGAAGATTTTAAAAATATACCGGGCTTCAAATCTTTCATTTCTAGAACATTATAATGTTTTACTTCTTTATAAGGGTCAAATATAGAATTTGTAATTGAACCATCTATTGTGTTTTCGATGATAAGTTTTCCTGAAAAATTCTTCGGTATTATTTCATATTTAGCTGCCCATCTGTGGACATCATTCTTACTAACAAATCTTTCGGCATTGATCATTAATATTTTCCCTGAACCTAATTCAATTTCCAAATTTGTTTTTAAAAGTGCTTTCCTCATATCCAGAAATCTTTTGAAACTTCTAATTTTGTGTTTATCTAAATTAATTGCCTCTCCATCGATATAAAATTTTATTGTTAGAGGGTCCGGATTATTCACAATCTCCTGGACTTCTGCGTCTGATTTGTCATATATGCCAGCAATAAAGTTACCCTTCCAACCTTCACTGGAAAATTCATTGAACCCTCTAAACCCACGATAACCATTCGCTAATGTGAAAATAGTCTCGTATTTTTTGTTTTTTTCTGTATTGTATTCATCTTGTACAATTTCCCAAAGGTTCAAAATTTCCTCACTCCCATAAAATCAATTTTTTAAATACCTTCAATTAAAGTTAAATCAACGTTTTCAAAATTCTTAATTACTTTATCCGCACCTTTCAATACTTCTTCTTCTCCCACACCAACAACTTTCATTCCAGCTTTTTTTGCAGCTTGAACACCTGCAACAGCGTCTTCAAAAACGACACATTCTTCAGGTTTTAAATTTAAATAATCAGAAGCTCTTAAAAAGATTTCAGGATTAGGTTTTGCGTTACTTATCATTGTTCCATCTATAACCGCATCGAAGGTATCTTCTAAATTTAATCTTTTTAAAATTAATTTTGTGTTTTTGCTAGCTGATGCGATTGCAACCTTAATCCCCTTTCTTTTCAAATTTTTTATAAATTCTTCTACACCAGGAAGTAATTCACTTTTGTCCATTTTACTTATGTACTGAATGTACCAATTATTTTTCTTTTTTGCCAGTTCTTCTTTTTCTTCTTGATTAAGATTTAAACTTCCCAAATCTAATATAATCTCCAAACTTTTCATCCTGCTAACACCTTTTAACCTTTCGTTATCTTTTTCATTAAAAGGTATATTCAACTGGTCTGCAAGTCTCTTCCATGCCATATAATGATATTTCGCAGTGTCGACTATCACTCCATCTAAATCGAAAATACAAGCTTTTATCAAAGATTAATCCTCCTTTGTAGTTCTAAACTCCATCTCCTCATCATCAAATTTTTGATCCTTTAACCTTTAACTGCAGCAGTTCTGCCTGTTTCAACAAACTGTTTTTGAAATGAAAGAAAAATAATTATCATTGGAATTGTCATTATAATAGTTGCCGCCATCATATACTGCCAGAAAGTATAATAAGATGTTTTAAAGAAGTTTAATCCCAACGTTAAGGTGTACATCTCTTTACGGGAAGTAATTATTAAAGGCCATTGAAAATCGTTCCAAGCCCCTAAAAAAGTGTATATTGCTAACGCTCCAACAGCAGGTCTAGCATTGGGTAATACTATTCGGAAAAAAGTTCCTCCTATCCCCGCACCATCTATTCGTGCAGCTTCTTCGATCTCTTTTGGAAAATTCATAAAGAACTGCCTCATCAAAAAGAGTCCAAAAATATTTGCCAATTTTGGGAACACCATTCCATAATAAGTATTAACTAAATCCCAATTTACCATAAGTGTGTATTGGGGGATCATGGTAACTTGAGCTGGAACCATCATGGTTCCTAAAAAAAGGGCGAACCACACTTCTTTTAAGGGAAATCTTATCCTCGCAAAAGCATAACCACCCAGGGTACCTATTAAAATGTTCCCTAAGGTGATAAACCCTGCATATAAAACTGTGTTTAAAAACCATCTCGAATACAGTGGAACTACTTCAAAAACTTTTGCATAGTTTTCAAATGTCAAAGGAGCACCGAAGGCCTTAGGTGGCCATTCAAAAATTCGTATCTTGGGTGGCCAACTCATTACATCTGTACCTCTAGTAATACCGCTTTCGTCAACATAATTCATAGGTACGAATGAAACGACTGCTGCCCACAAAAAAGGAAAAAGAGAAATTAAAGTGTAGGCGATTAAAACAATATATGATATTATCCTTGCAACTTTCCATTTTTTCTCTGTCATCTATTTCACCTCAATATTCTTCAGGGATATATCTTCGCTGCAAAAAAGTAATAAACATAATGATTCCGAAAAGTATTAACGCAAGCGATGAGGCATACCCCATATTTCCATATTCAAAGGCATTTTTATATATGTAAAATGAAATCGTGATATTTCTCATATTTTCGATTAAAAAATAAATCTGATCAAATACTTGCATACAGCCGATAGTTCCCATGACTATAACAAACAATATCTGCGGTCTTAAAAGAGGTAGAGTAATTCTCCAAAATTTCTGCCGTCCAGTAGCCCCGTCTATATCTGCCGCTTCATATAATGAATTGGGGATATCTTGCAGTCCTGCTAAAAAAGTGATCATGAAATATCCAGCGGTAGCCCATACGTTCATGAGCATTATTGAGAATAACGCTGTGTTTGGATTATTAAGCCAATCTATCGGTTGATATCCAAAATTACCGAAAAGTGTTACAAGAATTCGATTTAAAATTCCGGGCTTAGAATAAATCAACCAAAAGATCATAGAAATTGCTGCGGACGATGTTATTGCTGGAAGGAAAAATACAACCTTGTAAAATTTAACACCTTTAACTTTTGAATTTGCTGCAACTCCTAACAAAACAGCTAAAAAAGTTTGTATAGGGACAACGATCAATGTATACAGTAAGGTGTTGAAAAGAGAAATTCTAACGTAATCATCATTAAACAATCTTCGAAAATTTTCTAATCCAACGATTTGGGGGCTATATTTTTTGAATAGACCTTTTTCTTCTTTCATATAAGTTGTCATAAATTCAGAATTTGTCATAATTGTATTTAATTTACCTTCGATAAAATTCTCCAAAAGTTTCTCCGTATCAAAATATTCAAATACCGCATCTTTTTGTTCATCAGTCAAATTTATACCAACATCGTATTGAATGAAAGTTAGCAAATCAAACCATTCTTCTATTTCCTCAACTGATTTCACATCTGTCTGAAACATCCCGATGTGAAGCTCAATAGTTTCCTGTGGGTTAAGAGGTACTTTAAATTTCTGTGTTTCTAAAGGATTAAAGTTGGTAAAGCTATAATAAAATATCATAATAATTGGGTATATAACAAATAATAAAACTATAATTATAACAGGGGAAGCAAACATATACCCAGATAGTGCTTCTCTTGTTTTAGGTTTCATAAAATCACCTCTTTTCTTAAAAAATGATGAGGGATAAACCCTCATCATTTAATTCACTTGAATAAAAGCATTCAGAACGCCTAATATGATCTACTGAGTCACCCAAGATTTGTAATTTTTTTCGATAGAATTTACAGCTTCTTCTATTGTAATTCTTCCTGCAAAAAGATCATTTAGTATCGAGTTCAAGTAATCATTTGCCTTGGCAAATATACCGGTAGGAGTAGGAACTCTCCATGGGTAACCAAATTCAACTGAATCATAGAATACCTTCTTCATAGGATCTGTATCTTCAGCGGCCACACTTTGCCTTGAACCAAGAACTCCTGCCTTTTCCACAAAAATTTCTTGTCCTTCGGTTACTAAAAATTTTAAAACTTCCCATGCTTCATCCTTATGTGCAGATTGTCTATTCATACTCCAAGCAACCGTATATATCATAGAGGATTTCTCAACAATACTTGGTAATTCAACTATACCTGTCTTTTTTTCAACATTTGGAAAAGATTCTCTTATAAATCCCAAAGTCCAGGGGCCTGACATAACCATAGCCGTCATCTCTTTAGCAAATGCATCTCCAAGCCATCCTGCACCCAACGTGGAGGGTAGATAAGCCAATTCGTGTTTTGTAACTAGTTCAGTATAAAGCTTTAAGGCAGCTACCGCTTCTTTCTCGGTTAATGCGGTTGATAAATCTTCTTTTACCAATCTCCCACCAAAGCTGTGAATTAAAGGAATTAACCTGTTGAAATCTGCTGCCAAAGATAATGGTGCTTCATATCCTCTTTCTTTAAGTAAGGTCGCTTTGTACAACAAATCAAACCATGTATCATCAGTAGTAGGATAAGGAACTCCGTATTGATCAAAAATCTCCTTGTTGTAAAAAAGAGCAAGAGTTGAAAAATCTTTAGCTATTCCATATATTCTATTGTTAAATATGAACGCATCCACCAAGTTGGGATAGAAGTCATCAATATCAAACCCATCTCTTTGAATGTAAAGATTTAAAGGTTGCAAAACATTTGCCCTTGCTAGCTCTTCGAAAACATACACATCTACATAGAACAGATCCGGTCCTTGACCACCAGATAACCTAGTCATCAGTGTTTGTTTGTAATCTCCGGCTATAGGATCCCATCTGACTTGGATATCTTGGTGAGAAGAGTTGAATTTCTGAACGATCTCTTTTATACCTGATTCTTCAGCAGGATTCCCAGGCCATCCGGTGATGGTAATAGTAACAGCAGAAAAAGATGAACCTACCAACAAAACCATTAAAACAAATAAAGCTAACTTTCTCATACAACACTACCTCCTTTAAAGTGATTTTTTATGATACTAAATGTGTTTCTGAATAAAACTCAATGTGCTTTGTCTCTTAATTAATTTTGAAGGAACAACCATAGAAATTGTTTCTTTCCCATTTGCTATGTTATCCACTGCCTGTGCTGCGCTGTAACCAATTCTTATAATGTTCTGGTCAATAGTACTCAAGCCCACAAATTCGGAAAGGGGGATATTATCGTATCCAACAATCGGTACTTCTATATTCAAACCCTTCAAAAATTTCATCGCAGCATAAGCCATGTTATCTGAGGCACAAAATATTCCGTCATATTCGAATCCTTTTTTTAGAAGAGATTTTAATATTTCAACTGTTTTTTCTTCATCAAAATCCCCAAATTCTACGTCTACTTCAACTCCCAAGTCTTTCTGAGCACTTTTGACCCCTGTTAATCTCTGTTCTGAGACGGGAATCCCCATATCACCACTAATATAAAGAATCTTTTTACTTTTTATCTGTTTTAAATGTTTGATGGCCATATAGGCCCCAGCTACGTTATCACTATCAATGTATACAAAATTGTTTTCATCATTTCTACCTATAACAACATACGGAAAATTTTCTTTATTTAAAAGATTCACCCTTTCATCATTTTTTCTGATGTCTAATAGAATAAAACCATCAACAATCTTACTTTTTATCATATTACTGTAATATTCAGCTACGTTGCCATTTTCATGGATATCTACGATAAGTTTAAGCCCTTTTGAAGAAAAGTAATTTAAAACACCTTTTAAAAATTTTGTGGAGTAAGTATCTTCTAAAACTTTCCCTCCTTTCACAGAGAAAATAACAGCGTAAATCCCCGTCTTTTTTCTTCTTAAAGAAGTTGCTATTCTGTCCGGTTTATAATCGTATTTCTGAATTATTTTCATAATCTTATTTTTTGTTTCAAGGCTTACTTTATCGGAATCATTCAATACGCGGGAAACTGTCGCTACGGATACATTTGCCATTTTAGCAATATCTTTTATTTTTAAAGCCATGATAATTACCCCTTAAAACAATTTTTGTAATCGTTTACACCGACCTAGATTGAATTTAATTTTTTTAATATCTTTAAATAGTGAACTTGAAGTTTATTTTTTATGATATTTTTGCAGAAATCAGGTTTATCAATGTAATCGGTTACATTAATTATACACCAAAAGTTAAGGATCAGCAAGTTCAATTACAGACGTTTAAAGATGATTAAAGGCATTTAAAGCCAATTATCTTGAAAATATTTTATTTTTCTCAATATTTGTATTTTTATCTGATATAATTTATGAAAATTAGAGAAAAAATTTAATGAGAGGAGAGCTGAAATAACAGTGAGAACTAGGGAACTTTCTTTAATAGCCATATTTGTTTCTTTAATGTGTATAGGCTCACAAATTACTATTCCACTAGGCCCTATACCTTTTACCCTTCAACTACTTTTTGTATTTTTGACGGGATTCCTTTTCCCTCCAAGAACGGCTTTTGCTATTCAAGTGATCTACTTGTTATTAGGTGTAATAGGCTTACCAGTATTTGCAGGCTTCTCAGGAGGGATTGTTCACATTTTAGGACCGTCCGGGGGGTTCTTGGTTTCTTTTCCATTAGCTGCTGTTTGTATTAGTTTTCTTGAATTCAAAAAAGGTTTTTCAGACTTATTATCTGGTTTTTTGGGACTATGTATAGTATACTCTACAGGTTGGATATGGTTAGGAATATATATGGAAAGTCTTCTTCTATCTTTCAAAGTTGGAATATTACCTTTTATATTATTTGATCTCATCAAATTAATTATTTCAATTTATCTGAAAAAATTGATAGAGTCAAGATTAAAGCTGATTCCACCTTTTTGATACTTTCAAAAATTATTCGTTCTTTATCAAGGTCGGCTTTTTTCTTATCCATTTCAAAGCTATTTTTTCAAAAAATCTCATAAATCGAGTCCATAACCCTTCTTTTTTAGATAGAGGTTTAACTTTTATCGTGTAAAAACCTAAAGCATTCCCTAAAGCAACATCCGTGAAAAGTTGATCCCCAATCACTACACCTTCCCCAGGTTTGTAACCATGAAACTTTATTTTTTTTCTGATTTTAAACCTTAATGGTTTCATTGCAGAAGCCAATAAATCTACCCCCAACTCACTTAATTTTATATCTAAATTCTTAAAGCGTTTTTTTGAACTATTACTTGCTATTAATATATAGAATCCGAAGTCTTTTAATTTTAAAAAGAGGTCGGTGACTTCTGGTTGTAAATAATCACTATGCCACTCGTTGAGGGTATTGTCGAAATCAAAAACTAAAATTTTATACCCCTTCTCTTTTAGATGCTGGTAATCAATATCAAATACACTTTTTTCAAATTCATTTGGACCCGCTAAATCAATAGCTCTAAAAAACCAACCTATAGTATAAAAAAATACATTGTAAGCAAATTTTGTGAATCCAGCCATAAATTGTTTAAACTTATTTTCGAGCCCATAGGTATAAGGATTTATCAAAATTGTATACAATCCCAGACGATTTCCTACGCTAATATCCGTGATAAAAAGATCACCTATAATAACAGTTTCTGACTCTTTGGAACCGAGTTCTTCTAAAACAGATTTTAATTTTTTAGTATTAGGTTTTTTCATACTTGTATATACTTTTACTTTACCCATAGTCAGTTTTTCAATAATTTTTACTTTTTCTCTTTTGGAATTTGTAACTATTGCCACTTTAAAACCAGCGTTTATTAATTTGTTTAAAAGGTTCACTGTTTTGTCGGAAATATTGTCATCTCTCCAGACAGTAATAGTAAAATCATAATCCATAAGAATAGTGTTAAAACCAAGCTTTCTTAATTTTTCATAATCAATAGAGTATATATCAGGACTATATTCTCTAGGTATTGGAATGTATTTAAACAATCCCGTTATGTGGTTCAATACTTACAACCTCCACTTTTATGTCAGAATTTTTTAAAGAGTTGAGTAAAGTTAATGCTTCATCAACTAAACCTGCTGGTACTATTATTTTAAAATGCCCATTCTCTTGTTTTTTCCTAACATTCATTATGTGAGCTTCAGCTTCAACAAGATAAATTAAAAGGTGAATGTCTTCCTTTGCAATGTCTATGTAGATATCGTATTCAGGATGCAATTTTTCTTTCTTCATTAATTTATTTTTCCTCCTAGTAACTAGTTTTAGCGCTCCTTCAACCCTTACCCAACCTAAGTATCTTTTTGAACATATTCTACAAAATTTCAGAAGATACAGTCGCTAATTCTGACCTTTCACCTTTTTTCATTGTAATATTCGCAGATAAAGGATTATCTTTAAATTTTGACGCAGTGTAGACTAAACCGTTAGATGAACTGTCCAAATAGGGGTTATCTATTTGATATGGGTCTCCTGTTAATACAATTTTTGTGCCTTCTCCAACTCGTGTCAATATAGTTTTTACTTCTGCAGGTGTTAAATTTTGTGCTTCGTCAACTATCATGTATTGGTTTGGAATCGTTCTTCCTCTTATGTAGGAAAGTACTTCTATCTCCAATAAATCTTTCTTAGTTAAATATTCTTCTGGTTTCTTACCGCTACCTTTAAATAACAAATCTAAATTATCATATATAGGTTGTAACCATGGCCGCATCTTCTCTTCTATATCTCCAGGTATATACCCGATATCCTTCCCCATCGGTATAACAGGCTTTGAAATCAAGAGTTTATTGTACAACTTTTCAACTTGCACACAATATAACCCTGCTGCTAACGCTAGTAACGTTTTACCCGTGCCAGCCTTGCCAACCAGCGTCACAAAAGGTATGTCAGGGTTTATAAGTGCATCCAAAGAAAAGACTTGTTCTGCGTTTCTAGGTTTTATTCCAAAAATCTCACTTTCAAAATCCATCAAAATTGTTTGGAACTTTTTTGACTTAGAATCATATCTTAAAAATAAATTTCCATAATTAAGATATGTGTTTGGGAAAGGTTCTTCTTTGAACCCTAATTCTGAAAAATCGTATTCATCCTTTTCTTCAACCTCTTTACTTGGATTTTCTGTTATATAATAACCATCAGGCAGAAGTTTTATGTCTATTTTATCGGTCAAATAATCTTGACTTTCTAATCCTAATGCATCAGCTTTGATCCTTAGATTTAAATCTTTACTAACTATTATTGTTGGTAAGATGTCTGTTCTTTTTAAGAACATGGCGTAATATAATATGAAATCATCTTTTGATTCCCCAAGATAAGTAGGTATTTTATGTTTATCATCATTTTTTTCCAGTGCTAAGATTTTCAATGTGCCTCCTTCAGGCAATTTTATTCCCTTATGTAACGGTGTTCCGTTTCTAAAGCTATCTAAAATTCTGTTTACCTCTCTGGCGGATTTAGCCACTTTATCGCTTCTCGTTTTTAACTTGTCTATTTCTTCTAATACTGGAAATGGTATCAAAACATTGTTATCTTGAAAACTGAGAATACTGTTAGGATCATGAATCAAAACATTTGTATCGATAATAAAATTCTTAACCAAAATCAATCACCCCATTTTTTAATAAAATTGGTTATTGCTTCGAAAGAAAAAAGTTTTATGTATTTTTGGAAAAGTTTAGCTGTAGATAAAGCATCATCCCAAGCTCTATGAAATTGTTTAATCCCTAAATTGAATTTTTTTGAAAGAAATTCAAGATTGTAGGGACCTTTATCAAAATAGTACCTAGAAATCTCAAGAGTATCAATATAGTAATTGTCAATTGAAAACATTCCACTTTCTTTTGCGGCAATATCTAAAAACCTTAGATCCATTTTTACGTTATGTGATACAATTATAGAATCACCGACATACTCTTTAAATCTTGGAAAAACTTCCAATAAGGATGGAGCGTTAGAAATATCTTGATTATTTAATTTATGAAATTTTGAGACCTCTGCAGGTATAAATATCCTTGGATTTACCAAGGTATGAAAAGCATATTTGAAATTAATTTTTGTATTGTATATAGGGATTGCGGCAATTTCTATAATTCTATCTCCAAACTCAGGATTCAAACCAGTTGTTTCAAAATCTAAGGCTAAAAAAACTTTATCTTTAACTTTCATCATAATCTTACCCCCATGAATAAATTATATCATATGATTTAAAAAATTTTGGTCTTGATTTAAAGAGTCAATTTAAGGTATAATTATTAATAATGAAGAGCGTCTGTAGCTCAACTGGAAAGAGCGTCGGACTTCGGATCCGAAGGTTGTGGGTTCAAATCCCACCAGATGCGCCATTTCTTCTATATAAGTCGAAGATATAAACAAAACATTACAGGGAGGTATCATTCATGGCAGAAATGGAAGTACTAAAAGTAGCTGCTAACTCAAATCCTGTTGCTGTTGCTGGTGCTTTGGCTGCTATCATTAGAGATAAAGGAAACGTTGAGTTACAGGCTATAGGAGCCGGTGCAGTTAATCAAGCTGTTAAAGCTATAGCAATAGCCAGAGGATACGTAGCACCTAGCGGAATCGATTTGGTTTGTGTTCCAGCCTTTTCGGATGTTGAAATTGAAGGAGAAGAGAGAACTGCAATTAAATTTTTTGTTAAAGCAAGAGACTAAAAGAGGCATAGCCTCTTTTAGTTTTTTTAGCTTTAAAATTAAAAAATATTAGTATTTTTAGTTTTTTTTTCATCTAGCTGTGTTATAATTATTCTAGTTTCAACTTTAACAAATTATTAAAAAGGGGGAAAGTACAAATGGACGTTCTAAAAGAACTGGAAAATATGTTAGAAACTTTGGCCGACAAATACAACGAATTAAAAAAAGAAAAAAACGATCTTCAAACTCAGTACGATGAATTGTTCGGTGAGTATGAAGAAGTAAACAACGAAAAAGAAGAGATGAAACGAGAATTAGAAGAATTAAAAAGAAAAAATGATGAAATTGAAAACCATCTAAATCAGTTAAAAAGTTCCCTTATATCAAGATTAGGAGATGAGTTCAGAACTGGAGAATTTGATAATCCAGCATCTTCAAATGCCCCATTCCAAGATGAACCGGATCAAAATCAGTATTAATGGATTCATAAAAAACATTTAAGGATGAAAAATCATGAAGAATTATCGTTCAATTGAAGTAAAAATCTTAGGAAAAGATTATAAATATAAAGTAGACGAACCTGAGGATGTTATAAACGAAATTTTAGAAAACATAAAATCCGAAGTTGAAACCTATGCAAAAAAAACCGGTGGAGAAGAAGTGGATTATATCTTTCTCCTATTGCTTCTAAACGAAAGATTAAACAGTATAAAAACGAAACAAGAAATTAGACATATGGTTGATAAATTCAGTGATATGTTAAATACCGCACTTAGAAGTAACGAAGAAGACAGCGATGAACAAAGTAAAAGTATTCAATGGGGGTAAGATATTTTCCGATTATGAAAATAGGTCTTTTTGATTCAGGAATAGGTGGCTTAACGGTTTTAAAAAAAGTGATAGAAAATTTTGGTAATCATGAGTATTTTTATATAGCTGATAATTTAAATGTACCTTATGGTTCAAAGCCTATTTCTTTTTTAAGAGAAAATTTAAAAAACATACTATCTTTTTTTCACACAATGAAAGTAGAGCTTTTAATTTCTGCTTGTAATACAACAGATTCCATTGTAAAAAAAACAATTTTCGACACGAAAAATTATAGGTTTACATATGTGAGTATAATAGAAAACGCCGTAAAAACAATAGAAAAGAACGATTCTGTTCTTTTATTAGCCACCGAAAATACTATTAATTTGGGTGCTTATAAGGAAGCTCTTACAAATAAAAAAATATCCATACTAGAAGAAAAAGCTTGCCCTTTGTTCGTTCCACTCATAGAAGAAGGTTATTGGGATGGACAAATGGCTGAGTCTGTTCTAAGATTTTATTTACAAGATTCCAAATCCAAGTACCAAAAGGTAATATTAGGGTGCACTCATTATCCAATTCTAGAAAACCAAATTAGAAAATACACGAATTCATCCATCGTTGACCCCGCAGATGGAATTGTTGATTTTTTAAAAAATGAGGTAAATTTAGACAGCCTAGATGGAAAAATTAAAGTGAATTATTTAGTTACAGGAAACATAAAAAAATTCAAATTTCTTTCCAAAATTTTTATGAAAGACGTAAAGTATCATCCTATTTTTAAAAAAATTGAATTATAAAGTATTTAAGGGCGATTGATAACGTTGCAAATAAAACCAACTGTTTTTTTAATAACTGGTTTATCCGGTGCAGGTAAAACTTTATTGTTACAATCTCTAGAAGACGAAGGGTATTATACAGTTGACAACATACCACCCCATTTAATAGAGCCTTTTTTAAACATTTTATGTACCAGTAACGTTAAAAAACTAGCTATAGTGAGCGATATTAGATGGAAAAATCCCGATAAATTGGCCGAACTATTTCAGAATGTTGAAAGTTTGGCCAAATGTAATATGGAAATTCGTAAAGTTTTTTTAAAGGCGGATAAAACCGAGCTAATTAACAGATACAAAAAAAGCAGAAGAACTCATCCGTTAGGGCTTTCCTTAGAAAACGCCATAGATGAAGAAATGAAAGTTATGTCAGAAATAGAAAGTTATTGTGACATAGTTATCGATACTTCATCAACCGAGCCAACCGAATTTAAAAAAAGATTCTTCCAGATGATAAAAGAAGATATGAAAAAATTAAAACTGAATTTTATCAGTTTTGGATTTAAAAACGGTATTCCACAAATTTCTGATTATGTTTTTGATGTGAGATATCTTCCAAATCCCTTTTATTTTCCCCAGATGTACGAACTAACTGGTTTAGATATGAAAGTAATGGAATTCCTTGAAAAATTTAAAGAAACTCATGAAACTGTTGAGAGGATTGCTAATTTAGCAAAGTTTATCCAAGATAAATATACTGAAAGTGGTCGTTTAGAAGCTTATTTTTGCATAGGTTGCACAGGGGGGCAACATAGATCAGTTTACGTTGCCCAAAAGGTTTATGAAATTTTAAAAAATGAAGGTAGAGATGTAAGCATAAATCATAGAGATATAGAAAGATAGGTTAGTTAATGATTTCATTTGGAAATATTTTTAACTTACGAAAGTATTCTCTGGGTAGGTTGACGCTATGAAAAATATTGTAACTATTGGTGGTGGAACGGGAACAAGTCAAATATTAAGAGGATTGAAATGGTATCAAGATCTAGATATTGTTTCCATCGTTACCGTTACTGATGATGGAGGAAGTTCTGGAATATTGCGTGAAGATTTTAATATACTGCCACCAGGAGATATCAGAAACAATATATTAGCCTTGGCTGAACAAGAAACCTTTCTGACTAAATTACTTAAATATCGTTTTAATGAAGGCTTCTTAAAAAATCATAATCTTGGTAACATAATTTTGCTAGCATTAACTCGAATTAACGGTAACAATTTTCCTTTAGCAATAAAAACTTTGTCCGAAGCGCTGAAAATAAAAGGAAGGGTCTTTCCGGCTTCTTTGGATTCCCTAAAACTTGTAGCAGAACTTGATGATGGTGAGATCATTTTTGGTGAAACATCAATTGTGTCAAAAAATAAAAATATAAAAAGAATCTGGTTGGATGGAAATACCGAAGCATTTGGTGAAAGTGTTATGGCTATTCAAAAAGCCGATATAATAATTTTTGGACCTGGCAGTTTATATACGAGTATTATTACAAATATATTGGTTGATGGAATAAGAAACGCAATTAATCTGTGCAAAGCTAAGAAAGTATATATTGCAAATATTATGACACAACCTGGGGAAACGACCAATTATTCTTTAAATGATCATGTTAAAGAATTAGAAAATTATTTAGGTGAAAAATTAGATTATATTATAGCCAATGAATCAAAGTTACCATATGAAATAATTCAGAGATACCAAAAAATGGGGGCTATTCCTGTAAAATTAGATATGGAAGAAGATAGAAGAGTAGTGAAATCAGATTTGGTTTATATTATAAACGACGAAGATCCAAAAATTAGACACGACCCAAAAAAAACCTCAGAGTTGATTTTAAAATGCGTTCAATGAATTCCTTTTCAGAAACTTTAAAATTAAGTCTCGTGAATACAGATTACATTTTTCCTGAAGCAGAGTTTTATGGTTTTTTCATAGGGAAAGGAGAAATTATAGAAAAAGAATCAGAAAAGTTAATAAAAATATCCATTACATCTTTGAATAGTTTTAAAAGACTGTACAAAATTTGCAAAAATTGTCTCACTGATACATTCAATGTACAATTCAACAACGAAAAAAGACTAAATCTTGGCGGAACAGGTTCCATATTTATAAATTATCAAACAATAGATGAAATATTAAAGAAAAATAAACTTTATTTAAATGAAAATAAATTATCTCCGTTCTTAAAAAAAGATCCCATAATTTTTGGATCTTTTATTAAAGGTTTATTTTTATCTTGCGGATCTATATCAGTAAAAGAATCTTATCATTTAGAATTCAATTTGAAAACAAAGAATCTATTTAAAGAAGATTTAGTTAAAACATTTAAGAGTCTTTTGGGTGTGAATGCCAGATTTATTAATAGAAGCAAAGGTTCTAAAGTATACATTAAGTCTCGTGATGACATATTGAATATACTCGAACTTCTCAACGCTAAGGAAAAAGTCCAAGAACTAAGCGAATTGATGGATATAAGGGATTTACGCAGCAACGTAACAAGGACTATTAATTTAATATCTGCTAATTCATCAAAAACAGCTCATAGCTCAATAAAGCAAATTAACGATATACAAATTATTCAAGAAAGTATAGGTTTAGATAGTTTACCAAACGACCTAAAACTAATAGCCGCTTTCAGATTAGAAAATGAAGACGCAAGCTTGAGCGTCATGGCAGAATCATTATCAATGAAAAAATCTACATTGTACAATAAACTGAAAAAAATCTCAAAAATTGCTGAATCTCTAAAAAATACCTGATTTAACAAAACGGTGGTGTCATAATTATGAAATGTCCTTTCTGTGGTTATGATGAAACGAAAGTTCTAGACTCAAGACCAGCTAGTAATGGCACTTCTATAAGAAGGCGAAGAGAATGTTTGCAATGCCAAGCCCGTTTTACAACTTATGAAAGATATGATCAAACAAGGATAAGAATAATAAAAAAAGACGGCAGAAGAGAACTTTACGATAGAAAAAAACTCATGAATGGAATCATAAAAGCATGTGAAAAAAGGCCTGTTAGCACTGATCAAATCGAAGAAATCGTTGATAACATAGAAGAGCAATTAAGAAGAAGCGGCTATTCAGAAATTTACTCTTCGCAAATTGGTGATAAGGTTATGGAACAATTGAAGTTAATTGATCAGGTGGCTTATGTAAGATTTGCTTCGGTGTATAAAGAATTTAGGGATTTAGAAAGTTTTTTACAAGCCATAAAAGAATTAAAAAATAGTTAATCACCATTATTAGAAATGGGAGGAGAGATGCAAAAGTGGCTGAACAAGTATACAAACTAACCAGAGAAGGATACGAAAAATTAAAAAAGGAACGAGAAGAGCTTAAAAAAAGACTTATGGGGGAAATTGCTGAAAGAATTAAAGAAGCCAGAGAATTGGGAGATCTATCAGAGAACAGTGAATACGAAGAGGCAAAAAATGAACAAGGAATGATAGATTCCAGAATCAAAGAGATAGATTATATATTAGATAACGCAGAAATAATTGAAAATGGAGGCAATCACGATAATTCTACAGTAAGTTTGGGAAAAAAGGTGAAGATAAAAGATTATAGATTGAATAGAGAGCAAGAGTTTCTGCTAGTTACACCTCAAGAGGCAAATATCGAAGAAAGTAAGATCAGTATCGAATCCCCTATTGGAAGATCGTTACTAGGAAGAAGAAAAGGGGAAGTTATCAACATTAAAACAGCCAGAGGAAGCTCAAAAAAAATAGAGATCAAAGAAATAAGTTAAAATTTCACAAATCACACACTAACATTACCAAGCAGGAGGCAAAGCATGGACCTTAGAAATATACGAATACATCAAATTAAAGAAATGAGAGAAAAAGGATATAATCCTTATAAGTACAATTTTCAAAAAAATTATACTTCCCAACAAATCAAAGAGCTTTTCGATAGTAAAATAGAGGCGGGGCAACAATTGCCAGACCAAGTTTTTAATTTCGCCGGAAGGTTGATGAATCTAAGAAAACATGGCAAATCCGCTTTCACTGATTTAAAGGATGAATTCGGACGTATTCAAATATATATCAGGTTAGATCTAGTAGGGCAAGAAAGTTACGATTTTTTTAAAGAATATATTGATATCGGAGACTGGGTGGGAATAAAAGGTTATCCCTTCAAAACGAGAACAGGAGAACTAACCCTTTTAGCTTTAGAAATAAAATTACTCTCAAAGGCTCTTCGCCCCCTTCCTGAAAAATGGCATGGGCTCAAAGATAAAGAAGTTCGATATAGACAAAGATATGTGGATATGATCGCAAACGATGATACCATTAAAACCCTTAGAACACGTTTTTTAGTCATCAAATACATTAGAGAATACTTAAACGACAAAGGCTTTTTAGAAGTCGAAACTCCTGTTCTTCAAAGTATAATGGGGGGAGCAAATGCAAGACCATTTATTACTCACCTAAACGTTTATGATATAGATATGTACTTACGCATAGCCACGGAACTACATCTAAAAAGATTGGTCGTCGGTGGGATGGAAAAAGTTTATGAAATAGG
The DNA here is from genome assembly GCF_002924605.1 of Petrotoga sp. SL27. NCBI lineage: Bacteria > Thermotogati > Thermotogota > Thermotogae > Petrotogales > Petrotogaceae > Petrotoga > Petrotoga sp. SL27. The sequence continues at coordinate 21,110 of NZ_JAIP01000002.1, forward strand.
AAAAATATTCAGAAACGAAGGTGTTTCCAACAAGCATAATCCAGAATTCACAACTATTGAATTGTATCAAGCTTTTGCTGATTATAATAATATGATGGAACTAACCGAAGATCTTTTGTACAACATTGCCAAAAAAGTTCACAACAAAGCAAAAGTTATATATCAAGGAGAAGAAATAGATTTTACACCTCCTTTCAAAAGAATAAAGATGAGAGAATTCATACAAGAAAATCTTGGAATAGATATAGTAGAAGCTAGCGATCAAGAACTGAAAGATTTTTTGAAAGATAAGGGTGAAGAGGTAGAAATAGAAGACAGATACCATTATCTCGACAAAGTATGGGATTTAGTCGAGGATAAGATCGTTCAACCTACTTTCGTTATGGATTACCCAATAGAATTATCCCCACTTGCAAAAAGAAAAAAAGATGACCCAAGGTTAACCGAAAGGTTTGAATTAATAATAAAAGGCAACGAAATAGCTAATGCTTTTTCTGAATTGAACGATCCTCAAGATCAATTTGAAAGGTTTAAAAAGCAAATGGAACTGAAAGAGTTAGGCGACGAAGAAGCTCAAATGATGGATCTTGATTTCATAAGGGCTTTAGAATATGGTTTGCCTCCCACCGGAGGGTTAGGAATAGGTATTGACAGAGTTTGTATGCTACTTACCGATACTCCAACTATTCGTGACATAATACCTTTTCCAATTGTAAAACCTGTGTCTTTCGAAGATGAAGAAGCTATGTTAAAAGAAGAAGAAACTAACGAATAAAAGAGGAGTTCAATGCATTTAAAAGCTTTTGGAAAAGTTAACCTTTACTTAGATGTTATCAGTAGGCGAAAAGATAATTATCATAATATTTTAACCCTTTTCCAATCGATTAACGAACACGACGATATATTTATTGAATTTTCTAAAAGTGAAATATTCGAATCAGAACCTCCCTTAACCATTTCATGGGATAAAAATATAATAAAAAAGTCCATAGAAATCTTTAAAAAAGAAACAGGCTTTTACAATTTTAACTTAAAAATTAAGCTTATTAAAAATTTACCTGTCGGTGGCGGAGTAGGGGGAGGAAGTGCTGACGCTGCAGCTGTTTTAGGCTTCCTCTCAAATAATTTTAACATACCAGAAAAAGACATATTCGAAATAAGTTCCAAAATTGGAAGCGATGTTCGTTTTTTGTTAAAAGGTGGAACAGCTATTGGTAGAGGTAAAGGAGAAATTTTGGAATTTCTAGAGCCGTTAAAATTAAATATTCAAATTTACAACATGAACTATAAAATTGATACAAAAAAAATGTATGAAAAAATCGACCAAAATTGGGAAAGTATCAATCATTTTGGTGATCCATACAAACTGTACGAAGCCTTAAAAAATAACGATATTATAACAGCTAAACAAAATGCGTTTAACGTATTCGAACAAGTGGTATTCAAAGAATATCCTAAATTGAAACAAAAAAAGGAAGACATAGAAAAGGATGAAGGGATTATATTTGCTTTGATGACTGGTTCAGGTAGTACCATATACAAAGTGATTGCAACTAACTGAACTCTTTATCCATCTTATAGACAAAAGCTATTATTTCAGCAGCTAATTCATACATTTCAGGAGGAATTTCTTCATCCAAATCCAAACCATAAAACTCTTCGACAGCTTTTTCGCTTTTGACTATTGGTATGTTTTCCTCTTCAGCTATTTCTATAATTCTTCTGGCTATTGAATCAACACCTTTAGCAACGACTTTAGGTGCTTGATCTGTTCCTTGTTTATACCGTAAAGCTACCGCTTTTTTTGAATTAGACATTTTTTCATCACTTCTTTAAATATTCTTTCATTGTTTCAACAATGTAATCCACATCTTTTTTACTTACCCAATAATTAGTAACAAATCTGAATTCACCATTTTCTGGTGGATTTATTTTGATACCTTTTTCTAAAAAAAACGATACCATTTCTACAAAATTTATATTTTTATTTATTATGAAAAAAACCATATTTATGTGAATATCGTCTAAGTTCACGGAAATTTCAGGGATTTCGCTCAGTTTTTCTCCAAGATATCTTGCGTTTTCATGATCCTCTTTCAATCTGAATCTCATCTTCTCAAGGGCAATTAACCCTGCTGCAGCTAAAAATCCTGCTTGCCTTAAACCTCCACCCATCAATTTGCGTTTCTTTTTGGCCTTTTGGATGAAATCTTTACTTCCAGCCACGAGAGAACCTACAGGGGCACATAAACCCTTTGAAAGGCAAAACATGACTGAATCACAATATTGAGTTATCTCCTTGGGATCCACATTCAAGTAGGTTGCAGCGTTGAACACTCTAGCTCCATCTAAATGAACTGGAATTCCATTCTCGCGCGCTATCTCAGATATTTCTTTCATATTTTCAAGCGGCACAACCCTTCCATTGGAATGAGCATTCTCTAGGCATATCAACCCAGTAGAAGGAAAATGAAGATCATCTTCTCCCTTTCTTATTCTTTTTTTAATATCTTGAGGTGACATAACTCCCTTATCACTATTTATAGTCCTCAATTGTACGCCACCGATTACTGAAGCCGCACCAACTTCGTGAACAACTATGTGTGAACTATCATCAAGGATAACTTCATTTCCTCTTTCACAATGTGTAAAGATGGAAAGTTGGTTACCAAAAGTTCCACTAGGAACAAAAAGTGCATCTTCTTTTCCTACTACTTCTGCCGCATATTTTTCTAATTTTTTCATCGTTGGATCTTCATCGTAAACATCATCCCCAACTTCTGCCTTAAACATCGCTTCTCTCATCTCTTGAGTAGGTTGCGTAACGGTATCACTTCTGATATCTATGTATCTCACTAAAACTCCTCCTCTTTCTTAAAGCTCTTTCAAATCTAATTTCTTCTTCAAATATTTATTAACTCTGTATGAAAAAGTAGTCAAAATTATTACTCCAACCATAATTGAAGCCCCAATCATCTGCAATCCAGAAAATCTCTCTCCCAAAAAAATAAATGAAAATAACGAAGCAAATATTGGTTCTCCAATGAATATAAGAACAGTTGAATTTGAACCAATTACCTTTTGATATCTAGCTTGCAGAAAATTTACAACTATGGTCGCAGCTATCGCAGTGTATATAGCGGTTACCCAAATTGGAACGCCTAACTTCCAACTAGAATTGAATGAAATTGACACATTAATTATAGCAGCAAATAAAAACTGATAAGCTAAAAGCGAAGTTTCTTCAACAACTTTTGAAAATTTCGTTATTAAAACAATATGAACTGCAAACAAAACGGCACCCAAAAACGTTAAGAAATCTCCAAAATTAAACCCTGAAATACCTCCAAAAAGCATGTAAGAACCTAACAAAGACAAAGGAAAACATAACCACTGAATGAAGTTAGGTTTTTCTTTTTCAATTAAATAAGAAATTATAGGGGTAAAAGGAATATATAAAGAGGTAATAAATCCACTTTTTGAAGCATCTGTAAAATTGATCCCATAAGTTTGCAAGGCATGTGCTAGTCCTAAAATTATACCTAAGGTTGCTCCGTACTTGAAAGAATGTTTTTTCCAAATAAGAAAAGACAAGACTGCAGCAATACCAAACCTGATAAACAAATAAGGCAAAGTTTGAAGATCCGTCAGCACCAACTTGTGAAGCGGAAAAGTAGTACCCCATATTAAAGTGGCTAACAAAAGCCATAAAAATGCTCTAATCAAACTATAATCCCTCATCTTATTCACATATTTTAGTGTATTATATCAAAATTTTACTTGGAATTTAAGAAGTATTCTTAATTAATCTTAAGAATTTTTAATAAAAATCGGTATGTTTTGGTGTATAATTGACAAAAACTTATTAAAAAAGGGGGGTAATGTTTTCAAGTTAAGAAATCCAACTATAGGCACTGTAGAATATAAAGAGTTGACTAAATTCATTAAATTATTTTTAGAAGACAAAAGTTACAAAGTGTGGGTAGGAACCGATAGCCATGCAAGAGATGGACACGTAACTTTTGTAACAGCTATAGTAATTTACAAAGTAGGCAATGGGGCTACTTATTTTTATTATGTCACTCACGAACGTAGATCATACGATATGTACTCAAGATTAATAAAAGAGGCAGAATTTAGTTTAAATACAGCTGAATTTATCGAAAATAACTTAAATTTAGTAAAGCCAGAAATACACCTTGATATAGGATTAAACGGTAGATCAAAAGAAGTTCTTAACGTTATTACAGGGTACGTAAAAGGTTTAGGATATAATTATAAAATAAAACCAGAATCATTTGCAGCTACTAATATTGCGCATTTATATACCAAGTGAAAATATTTCTGTGTTTTCTGAAATCTTTTTCAATCTCTCATAGGAATATTCAAAAAACTCTTTGTAGACATCACAAAAGTAGTACTTTTTACCATCATACCTATATCTTTTGCAACCATTTCTACATAAAGAGAACCATTCACAATTTTTACATTCATCTGGAAGTTCTAGGGAAGACGCAATGAATTTTTTGGCAGTCTCATTTTTTAAGATTCCTTCCATGCTTTTCATCTGATTTATATTTCCAAGTTTATACTTTTCAAATACGTAAAAATCACATGGGTAAACACTTCCATCTGCTTCAATAACATTTTGTATACTACACATTCCATTCATTTCGCACGCTTGAGGAGGATAACCTCCAATCATTCTTACCAGGTTATCAAATAGTCGAATGCTTATATATTTTCCTTTTATTAAATCTCTTTCCCAGCTATCAAAAAGTACTTTCAGAAAATAGGCATATGTCTTTGGATTTAAAGAATAGGGATTGGATATATTATACTCTTCATACGGCTCTATAGCGGGTATGAATTGAACAAAACCAAAGTTTTTCCTTTTATAGAAGTTGTAAACTCTTTGAGGATGCTTAGCAAGCTGAGATGTAACAACAGTTAAAATATTGTAATCTACATGGTATTTATCAAAAAGATTCACCGTTTGCATTACCTTATTATGTGTTCCTTTACCTTCCTTGTCTATTCTGAATAGATCATGAGTTTTTTTATCTCCATCCAAGGAAAGTCCCACCAAAAAATTATTCTTCTTAAAAAATCCCGCCCATTTTTCATCGATTAAAAGACCGTTTGTTTGAATAGAAAAATATGTTTTAATATTATTTTCATTGTATTTATTAACAAATTCCAAAAATTTCTCATAAAATCCCAACCCAGCTAGAGTAGGTTCCCCTCCTTGAAAAGCAAAAGAGCAACTTAATTCTGAAGAAGCTATTGCTTTTTTCACAAGGTTTTCTAAAGTTTCTTCATTCATCTTACCATAAGAAACTTTTTTTCTTTTATTTGCAATATCGTTGTAAAAGCAATAAGAACATTTCATATTACAATTACTGGATACAGGTTTTATAAGCAGACTAACAGAGCGCAAGTGTTTTTCCCTCTTTTCAAAATCTCACTTTTTAGATTATAGCAAAAAAATATTGGATTTTAAAAAATTCTATAAATTAACAAAAATTAAGAATTATACTTCTAATTAAATTTAATTGTCCCTGAAGAGATATAAACAATTTTAATCGCCTTTTTTCGGAGTTGCTTTATAAATCTTATTATATTATAATAATTGTGAGCTGCTTGCAATAAATTATTTTCATGAAAAATAAGTTCCACCAGTGAAATATGAGTTTCTCTATTTTGAATTTTTTTGAAAGGAGTATATTTATGCAAGAAAAAAACAAAAAATATGGAAATTTGGAAGTTAATGTTAGCGATAAAATACAGGTAGATGGAGAAATAGAATTTACTCTAACTTATACAGTAGGTTCTTTAGGTCTTGCAAAAGGTGGCAGTTTAAAAATAATTTTCCCCCCCTATAGACACCAAGAAACCCGAGAATATGTACAAGTTATTGATTATTGGAGACCAGGTTTCGCATGGGCAGTATGTAGTGAAGAAGATATTAAACTCAATTTAGAAGTAAAAAAAGTTCAAACGGCCTTTTCTCATATCAAAAACTGGCCAGACAGTAGCAGAATACTCAAAATATCTACTTCCAAACCCTTGAAAGAAGGACAAAAGATTATCGTTAGTTATGGTGGTGTTGATAAACCATGGGTAAATGGGGCATCGCCTTCAACACGAGTAGGAATTTTATCCACTAAAAGAAGGAACACTTATCTAAAATATTACGTCTATGTTGACATAGAAGGGAATAAGAACTACATACCATTAGAAGGATTTCCCCCCATTCAAATTCTTCCAAAATCAGCAAAAAAAGTAATCATTAATGCCCCTAGCATCGTAAAATCTAATGAGGAGTTTGAAATAAAAATAAGTTTTAGAGATCGTTATAATAATCCCATATTTGACAAACAATTAGATAATAAATCTTTGTTAATTAAGAACTTGCACGACGGTTCAATTATATCTGCAGTTGAAAAAAGTTCTCCCTTTTCCTTCAAAGCTAATATAAAAAAAGAAGGCCCATACGAAATTTTTAGCCAAGATAATGATCTAAAGGTAGAAAAAGCTGTCCTCTTTTGTTCGAACAGTTTGCCTAAGATTTTCTGGGGAGATCCTCATGCTCATTCTAACCTTACTCCGAATATTAGAGATAACGATCCAGGTGTTGAACCTTCAGATTGTTATGACTATGCAAAAAATGTGGAATATTTAGATTTCATAGCCCTGATAGAGCAAACTTTTGAGTTTGACGAAAATGACTTAGTTAATATCACCTCAGAAACTTGGAGAAAAATGGGAGAACTTGCCGATCATTATTATGATTCAGAAGTTTTTGCTACTTTTACAGGATTTGAGCTTCACGATCGAAGAGGAGATACTGTTGTTCTTTTCAAGGATTCATTAAAAAATATTCCTTATCCTTTAAATAAAATTAAGAGAATTCAAGATGTCTGGGAGACATTTAAAAATAGAAACTTTCTTACAATTCCACATCTTCATAGGTATTCTGGAGGAACTATAGAAAAAGATGATCAAGATACCAAATATGGGGGATTTAATTTCGATAATTGGAAACAAGATAATCCAGAAGTAGAAAGATTAGTAGAGGTGTTTTCCAGTGGATGGGGAAGATTTGAGCATAATTCCCACTCTATGCTTCTAAAAGCTAGGTCAAACGTTGAAGGAAACACTGTTGTTGATTTTTTAAACAAACGTAAAATATGGGGTTTCACCGCAAGTAGTGATGATCATGATGGACGACCGGGGTATGGAGGAGTTACTGGTGTATTCGCAAGAAAATGCACTCGAGAGGAGATATTTAGTGGATTGCATGAGCGTAAAAGTATTGCCACCACTCATCCCAGAATAATTCTCTTATTCAAAATAAATAGTTACTTTTTAGGTAATGTTGTTTATTTCTCTAAAAGTTTTGAAGAAAAAAGAGAAATCGAAATAACAGCATTAGCACCCAAAACTATTAAACAAGTAGAAATTATAAAAAATGGAGAAATTATTTCTTCAAAAAATTATTCTACTAGCCAATATTTAGAAGCAAAATACGAAGATTCAGAACCCATAAAAGAAAATACTTATTATTATGTTCGTTTGCTACAAGATGATGGACACATCGCCTGGGCAAGCCCAATTTGGTTCTTAAAAAAATAAGTATTTTTGATTACAATATCAAACATTAAGATTTATATTTCTAATTAAATTTAATTGTTCCTGAAGAGCTGTAAACAGAATTAATCACCGTTTTTTGGAGTTGCTTTATAAATCTTATTATATTATAATAATTGTGAGCAGCTCGCAATAATTTAAATCCTTAGGATGCGGTGCTGCAAATCTAAAAGAGGAGGTATTTTCTATGAAGAAAGGAAGAAGAGCATTTTTAAGCGTTGTTGTTTTGATGATAGTTTTATCAACTTTTGTTTTCGGTAAGGAAAAGATCACATTAACTTATTGGGAACACCAATTTCCAGGGTACGTTGATTGGACCCAGCGAATGATTAAGGAATATGAAAAGATTAATCCAAACGTTGAAATCGAGTTTTCAGTTGATTATGCACACGAACGATTGCTACCATCGATGTATGCAGGAACGGGCCCTGATATTTCTGTTCCTCATGACGCAAAAGTTGTTAAACTCATGATGGAAGGATATTTAGCACCTGTAAGATTAGAAGCCTTCCCGGAATTCAATTCATATGAAGATCTTGAAAAGGTTTACTTCCCTGGTGTGCTTGATTTATTCAAGAAAGACGGCAAAATTTATGGATTGCCTATTAATTTGTCACCCCACATGTTGTATGTTAATGAAAAACTTTTCAGGATGGCTGGAATTGAACCGTCACCAGAAAATATTCCTGAACATTGGGATGAAGTTTGTAAAATTGGAGGAGATATTTTTGAAGCCATTGGAAAAAATGAAAAGGGAGTAACTGTTTATGAAGCTTTTGATTGGGAATATGCGTATAGGGCAACGTGGAGAAGGGATGATTTAAGAACAATATTTGCCCAATATGGTGCTAAGTTCGTAGATGAGAATGGAAATGTTGTTGTCGATAGCCCACAAGCTGTAGAAGCGGTTAAAATGATGAGAGACATGATTAATAAGTGTAAAACTGGAGATCCTAATGCCAGACCAGGTGGAGAAGATAGAAGTTGGCAATTATTCAACGGAACGCTTGCTATGGGTGTTTTCCCCGGAGGAGAAATTTATAAAGGGAATGCAGCAGAAGATGTAGTAGATTATTTAAAGGTTTATCAATTCCCATATCCCAGGGGTTATGAGCAAGTTATACCAGTAAGATCCCATGTTTTTATGGTTAATGGCAGTATAAGCCAGGAAAAACAAATAGAGGCCTGGAAATTTATAAATTACCTAACGCAACAATGGCAAGAACTGGCTGTATTAGGACAGATGCCACCTAGGATGCTCCTAGCCAATGGCACTCCATGGTATGAAACAGATTGGTTTAAAGAACAGGCCGATAAATATCAGTCGTTACGGAATTTGCCTTTAAATGAATTGGCTGAAGGTAGAGCCGTGTGGCAGCTTGGATATGAACTGTACGGTACTGATGAAGCTAGATTGCATGCAGATGAAATTACAGATATAGTGGGAGATGCTGTAGATAGAATAATTTTTATGAATTTAGATGTAGAACCTCAATTAAAGGAAGCTAAAAAAGAAATAGAGATATTATTAAAATGAAACCAACCTTGAAAAATCCTCAAAAAGTAAACTCAATTTTACACTAGCTAATTTGATAAAATTAGCAAAAAGTAGATTTCAAAAGGTTATAGTTTTTGTTGGGGAAGGATCTTTCCCCCTTCCCCTTTTCTTGGTGCATACTCAATTAGTAGTACGTAAAATAGGTATTAAACTATTAAATCTCATCAGGAGGGTTGAAGATGAAGAAAAAATATTGGGGATATATATTTTATGCTCCGGCATTATTACATATTTTAATTTTTAGAATTTATCCTACTATTAATACTGCTATATTATCTTTTTATGATTCCCAACAATTAGCAATGGGAAATTTTACTTTGTCCAACTATCAACGACTTTTAAGCCCAAGATTTTTACAAGTTATCTGGAATACCTTTTACTATGTACTGGGGGGAGTAATAATCATAGTACCTATTTCTTTGATAATAGCCCTTTTAATTAAGAATTCCAAATTTTCAGGTCTTTTTAAAACTTCTTTTTTTTATCCATATACGATGGCAATGGTTGCTGTCGCTATTATATGGGGATTCGGTTTTAGACAAGACGGCTTTGTTAACGAATTTTTGTCTTTTTTTGGAATAGCTCCTAAAAACTGGTTAGGTGGGGCGGGACATTTGGCGATGCCGGTGTTAATTTTTGCCACCGCTTGGAGGTATTGGGGGTATTTTACTTTAATTTATCTTTCCGGATTAGAGGCAATTCCTGCAGAATTATATGAAGCCGCTAAAATTGATGGAGCTAATTCTTTGCAATCCTTTATTAACATTACCTTACCTCAACTGAGGCCTATTTTTTCTTTTGTTTTAGTTATGAGTTCTGTAGAATTGTTAAGACAATTCGCTATACCCAACGTGTTAACAGGTGGAGGGCCATATAATCAAACAATGATATTATCTTTGGATGTCTATAGACAAGGTTTTTATTATTTTAATGTGAATGTGGCTTCTGCGGAAGCAGTCGTTCTAATATCATTCGCTATAATAATAAGTATTTTTCAATATAGAATAACTAGATAAATGCAGAGGTGATTGAAATGAAAATGAGAAAAAAACAAAATCTAAAGAAATGGCTTGCAACAGTCATATTGTTAATAATCGCTGTATTTCTTTTATTCTTCCCTTTATATTGGTCTATAATTGGTTCTTTTAAAACACCAAATGAGATATTTTCTTTAAAATTACCATCAGAATGGAAACTTTCTAACTACCCTGAAGCCTGGCGAACAGGAAACTGGAGTAGATACTTTTTTAACAGCTTTTTTACCTCTGGAATTATTGCTCTAGGTCAAACTTTTTTTGGTGCTTTGGCTGGATATAGTTTAGCTAAATTTCGTTATCCTGGCAAGAATGTTTTCTTTGCAACTACTATAGCGACTCTACCGTTATCGCAACAAGTAATTTTTCTTCCTCTTTTTTTAATTGTATCAAACCTTGGTTGGATCGATTCTTACATAGGATTAATCGTACCAATTTTAGTGACTCCTTTTAGTATTTTCTTAATGAGACAATATATGTTAGGAATATCTGATTCATTAATCGAAGCCGCAAGGTTGGACGGCGCTAGTGAACCTCGTATCTTTTTCAGGATAATCTTACCACTAAGTAAACCTGTTCTTATTGTTGTTTTTATTCTTGGATTTTCAGGTTTTTATAATAATCTTCTGTGGCCGTTAGTTATCATTAGATCTGATAAGTTACAAACTATTTCTTTAGCTCTTCAACAATTTAAAGGTACAAACTTTTATCGTCCAGATTTGATATTAGCAGCCACAATAATGTCATTAATTCCTATTAGCGTTTTGTTTTTCTTTTTACAACGATTTTTCATGCAAGGGGTTTCAATTTCAGTAGAAAAAGAATAAACAAATGTATGTTTACTTATAACTTATACCCTCTTCAGGAATATGAAAAGCAGTGATTAACGAATGGTAAAGTAAGTTAAAGGAAGAAGAAAAAGGACCTAAATAAAGAAGTAGCACCATTATTGCTTTCTACCCTGAAAAGAATGGATTCAATAGGTATATGTTTCTTGAAAGTTTCTTTAAAAAGGATTCGACTAACCCTTTTTCAGAAGAACTCCCAAAAGGTATGAAAGCGGTTGAACTAATTTCCAAATGGACGTAATCGTAAACATTAGTTGAATCATATGCGAGATCTGCTAAATTATATATGCAGGGAGTTAAATATTGAAGGTATTAAAAAATGGTTAAAATGTGTGTTTTAGAGATTGTAAAAAACAGTAAATATATATAAAGATTGGAGGAAGACTTTATGAGTGAAAAAAAAGTTCAGCAGGAGTTTTTGATAAAACATCAGAACAGGCAAAAATACTTACGGGACAATTATGGTGTTCAGACTTTTGTTCATCAAAAAAATATGAGTAATGACGAAAAGGGACTCTTGGACACTGTTAGTAATTTTTTCTATTCTACTGTAAATATAGTAGCTACAAATACTGTGATTAGTAATGGTAAAGGAAAAGCTAGTGTTGATTTTGAAGTAGATTACAATTATGATATACCAGCAGTGATTGTCTTCCCTTTTTCAATGGGTATTAACAGTGTTAACCCTGTAGAGACGGGGTACTTCAATTTGAAAATTAACGAAGAAATTGATATACCTTTTTCTCTAACTAAACATAATAAAAGGTGGGAGGCAAATGGATGTAAATTTTTATTTCATGTTGAAAAAGTTCTTACATCATATTTAGGACAGACTATCAAACTTGATCCAGCCATGCTGGAATCTTCCATTGTTTCCCTCGGATTGGCTGCTGTTTTAGTTCCCAAGAATATCTTTGCAAGAGATAAAATTTTAAAAATTTCTATTAAGGGTATTTCCAGCATTAAGTCAAAAACCTGGTGTAGAATTGGAAAACCGAAAGATGGATTGGCGTTTATGAATGTGGAAGAAATTATTAAAGAAATTGTTGCTAATAATATGATTAGAACAATAGGAAATAAGAAATATCTATTTGGAGATATTCATGTACATAGTGGAGAAAGTGATTTTCTGGGTTGGGGATGCGGTGAGAAAAAACGAGTTGAAAATTTCGATTTTGCCCGTAATATAGCAGGGCTTGATTTCTTTTGCCTTTCTGAACACGATTGGCAGATGGATAATAATGACTGGGAACATCTGCAGTCTTTGACTGAATCCTACAATGAAAGGGATAAATTTGTAACACTTCATGGCTATGAGTGGACTTCTCCTAATTATGGACATAGAAATGTTTACTTTCTTGATAAAGGCGGAATATTGTTTCGATCAAGCAGAAAAATGGTTGGTTATGGTGAATGGCAAAAAGATAATCCTACGCCAGATGAGTTATGGCAGACTTTAAAAAATGAAGATGTAGACTTTTTTACGGTACCTCACCATCCTTCAACCAGCCAATTTCCTGTTTCTACTGAAAATTATTATAACGAAAATTTTGATCGATTAATAGAAATATACTCATGCTGGGGATTTTCAGAATCATCCTATGATTTACAGGAAAAATTTAATACCGGAGTTTCTAGAACTGAATATAATACAGTTCGTGATCATTTGAATAATGGCAGGAAATATGGAATAATTTGTTCAAGTGATGCCCACGATGGTCATCCCGGATTATCTCAGGGGACTGAAAAAAGGTCGCAGTTATACCATTATTTAGGTAGTGGAAGAGTCGCAGTTGTGGTAGATAAATTTGATCGCAATTCTATCTTTTATGCCCTGAAAAATCGAAAAGCCTATGGCACTACTGGAGAACCTATTTTGCTAGAGTATCGATTAGGAGATGCTGAAATGGGCGAAACTATTGAAGAATTACAATACAGCAAACTACCTGTAAATCTGAATATTGTAGGCACCACACCGCTTAGAAATATTGAGGTTGTATCAAATGAGGGTGTTGTATTTAAAGCAAATTTAGATGGTATTAATAGAGATAGAAACTTTAAATTGGTAAAAGATATCGTAGTAAAAAATAAGAGTTACTACTACATACGAGTAGAGCAAGATGATGGAGAAAGAGCGTGGTCCAGTCCTATATGGATTGATTAATTTTTATGAAGTACGATAACAGTTGCAAAGAAATGAAAAACATAACATATTTATTAAGTCATACAAATCAACACTTTGTCTTCTTAGGTAAATGGCATAAAAAGGGATAAAAATCTCATCGGTTGTCGTCTAAGAAATATTTCAAATTCAACTGAATCTTTGAACCTTTTTTTATTTTTTACTATAACGAACTCTGTTAAATCGTCAAAGCAAGAAAAGAACGGACATATTGAGGAAATATCCCAAAATGTTCTTTGAAAGGAGAAGTAAAATGGCAACGAAAAATATCAACGTAATTTTAATATTATCTGACGAGCACAGGTTTGATTGTATAGGTGCATACGGAAATAATGAAGTAAATACTCCATATATTGATCAACTAGCCCAAGAAGGTACAATTTTCGACAATGCTTTTTGTACCTATCCTTTGTGTACTCCTTCCCGTTATTCATTTCTTACGGGGCTATATGCTCATCAACATATGGGCATTAGTAATCATTCCACCATTCCAAAAAATCTGGATACTTTACCTGGCATACTTAGAGAGAATGGTTATTATACAATCGCTATAGGAAAAATGCATTTCACACCAACTTACCTAGATATAGGCTTTCAAGCTATGTATTTGGCTGAACAAAACGGTCCCGGAAGATATGTTGACGATTATCATAATTATTTAAAAGATAAAGGACTTTTAGATGAGATTGATGTAATTGATCAGGTAGACGAATATAGAAATATGGCGGGAAATGAATATTGGGAAAATTTTGGAGCATTAAAAAGTAATTTAAACGAAGAAGATTATTCAACATCCTGGATAGCTAAAAAGGCAATCGAAAAAATAGATTCTTGGAGTGCTCATAATAATTATTTTATGATGATTGGATTCATAAAACCTCATCATCCTTTTGATCCTCCTGAACCTTGGGATAAAATGTACAATCCCGTTGATTTAAATCTTTTAGAGGGTTGGACAGATAAATGCCTGGAACTTGATTTAAAAAAATATAAAGGTTATTTCCCAAATCAGAAACTAGATAAATCTCTAATGAAAGAAATTTTAGCTTACTACTATGCAACTATCTCTCATATGGATTTCTGGATTGGAAAGATCATAGATAAGTTAAAAGAAAAAAAACTATATGATAAAACATTAATAATATACACAAGCGATCATGGGGACTACATGGGTTATCATCATATGGTATTAAAAGGTGGCTATATGTATGAACCTTTAATTAGAATACCATTAATAATAAAATATCCTTATTCTTCAAATAATAAAACATCTTCTAACTTAGTAAACTCTCTTGATATTTCTAAGACTATTTTAAGTCAATGCAACATATATAAGGATCAATTTTCTCAAGGAACAGATTTAAAAAACGGTAAAATACAAAGAGATGCTATTTTTGCAGAAGATATTAATTCTTATATGGTTCGAACTCAGAGTTACAAATTAATCCTCAATAAAAACGGGGAAAATTTATTATTTGATTTAGACAAAGATCCCGTTGAACTATTTAATGTTTATGATCATAAAAGCTATTCGGAAATAAGAGAAAATTTGAAAAATAGGATAATGGATTGGATATTGTTTGAATCGGCACCACATTCTTATATTGATGAAAAAGCAAATTTAGTATACAATTTAGAAGATAAAGGTAATGAGATGAGAAAATACATAAAAAAGAATTTAAATAATTTTTATTAAAAAAATATTGAAATGGAGGAGAATTTGAAATAGTATGGCACAAATAATAAGCAATTTCACACAACTACAAATATTTAAAAATCTATGGTTTAATTCTTATTCAACTATACCTAAATTAAGCGAAGAACTATCTATAGATCGATCAAATATCTCAAGAAATCTTCGTCGCTTGTTAAAACACCATTTAATTAAGACGGGTACTGAAAAAGAAAAAACCGAAAAAGTTGGAAGAAAAGCCTCTATCATACAAATAAATGAAGATAAGGGTTATTTTATAGGTGTCACAATAACAGAAAATTCTAGTACTGCTTTTCTTACAAATTTTAGATTGAAAATCATCCAAGAAAATGTTGTTGAAGAAAATATCACCGTTGATAATTTAGCTAATATTTTAATAAAAACTATTCGTCCTTTTCAGTCATATTTTGAAAAAGTTATTTGCATGGCTATAGCATTTCCAGGAGAAGTTGATATAGAAGGAAAAACCCCATTTTTCTCGAAACCGCTTGGTTTGAATGAATCTAAAAAACTCAATAGAATTTTCCAAGGGAAATTTCAATTTCCTGTTTATTTGGAAAACGATGCTAATGCGGGAGCGATGTATCATTTTTTCTTAAATAGGAATGATCATCCTTCTAATCTAGTGTACTCTTTGCTTGCAATACATTTTAATAGTGACAAGATAATGGGATATTTAGGGAACGGAATAATAATAAACAAACAATTATATGAAGGTTCTAATTTATTCGCAGGTGTTTCTGGGGAAATGTTTAAAATACTAAGTGCTTCAAATAAAATCTACGATTTGGATAGTTTGAAAAAACAACTTAAAAAAATAACAAGCATTGAAAATGAATTAAATAATTTTATTAATGAATCATCTAATGTTATATCAAACATTATAAATTTATATGACCCTTCAGTTTACATTTTAGGAGGATACATAGAAATTTTTCCTGAAAAAATCCAAAAAAAGCTTATAGAAGAAGTTAAAGAAAAAATAGTTAATTTTCAAGCAAGGAAGCATGAAATTTATGTTGACAAATCATTGATGAGAAGCGCAGCCTTAGGTTCTTGCTTTTCTTTGATAAACAAATTTTTTAATAACCTAGATGTTGCTAATAAATATCTCTCAAAAGTTGTGTAATAAAATCAAATAAAAAATGGAGGTAAGTAATAGTGAATATACTTTATATGCATACTCATGACACTGGTAAATATATCTCACCTTATGGTTTTGATGCTCCTACACCAAATTTGATGGAATTAGCAAAAGAAGGAACTCTTTTTAGGCATGCTTTTAGTGCTGCTCCTACGTGCTCACCAAGTAGAGCAGCTTTATTGACCGGGGCTTCTCCGCACAAAGTTGGAATGCTTGGTTTAGCTCATAGAGGATTTAAACTAAATGATTACGATAAACACATTGTAAATTTATTGAATAAAGTGGGGTATGACACAGTATTATGTGGAGTTCAACACGTTGCACCAAAAGCTGAAATGATAGGATATAAAAAAATTCTTTGTGAGGCAGAGCATTACCCGAACGATTGGAAGGAAGATATAAAAAATGCCGAACTAGTTTCAGATTATTTGTCCAATAACCCTAAAAAGCCTTTTTTCATTTCATTCGGGATGCAAAATACTCACATCCCATTTCCTGAAGCTAAAATTAATCCAAATTATGTAAAGCCACCATCTCCCCTTTACGACAATGCTATGACTCGAGAAGACATGGCACAATTTTTTACTTCTGTTCATATAGTTGACCAATGTGTGGGCAAAATAATGAGATCACTAAAAGAAAATCATTTAGAAGAAGAAACTCTTGTCATTTTCACTACAGATCATGGGATACCTTTACCAAACATGAAGTGTACTTTGTACGATACAGGGATAGGGATCTCCCTTATTTTAAAATTTCCTAATAATAAAAAATCAGGAGAAGCTACAGATATTTTAGTTTCACATTTAGATATTTTTCCTACTATTTGCGATTTTTTAGGAATAGAAAAACCTGCATGGTTGGAGGGGTTTTCCCTAAAACCTTATTTAGATGGCAAAGTAGATAAAATAAGAGAAGAACTGTTCGCAGAAATTACTTTTCATGCGGCGTATGAACCAACCAGATGCATTAGAACGGAAAGATATAAATATATTAAATTCTTTGATAATTACGACAAAATTATACCAGCTAACATTGATGACACTAAAAGCAAAGAATTTCTTTTAAGCCATGGTTTATTACAAGTTAAACGGCAAAAAGAAATGCTCTTTGATTTGTATTTTGATCCCATGGAAAGAAATAATCTAATTAAAGAAGACAATTATAAGAATATTCTAAGGGAATTGCAGTCAAAATTATATGATTGGATGAAAAAGACTAATGATCCACTTTTGAAAGGAAAAGTAGAAAAACCAAAAGGTGCAATTGTGAATACTAGAGATTGTATGAGTGCAATGGAAGAAAGATATGAATAAAATTGAATTTTCAAAAACCGGCCTTGAGGATTTGAAGGCCGGTCTTTCTGCTACGAATTTCCAATTATCTTTACACACATGGGAAAATCATTTTTATTTTTAAAAAATGCTAAAATTCCTCAGGATATTTCCTCTTCAGTTCTTCGGCTGTTTTTGCTCTACCTGTTTCTATTAATCTTTCGTAGTAAGTTTTCAACTGACCTCTGGTATGAAAAGGTCCACCTTCTTTTAAAACCGTTTGCAATGGATCTACTTGGTATCCTTCGGGTAATTCTTTCATCATCTCGTCATGTCACTCATTTAAATAAGACAGTGCTTCCCTACAAATTTCTGGGCTTTCTTTGGCTATGTCATTTTGTTCGTGAGGATCCTCTTTTAAATTGAATAACATCTCTTTAGGGAAAAGATGGTATCCATCGTGATAAGTTCTCATATAAATCCAATCTTCGAATCTAACACTTCTTTGGCATACGTGTGCCATTTGGCTTAAGATCAAATACTTTCTAGATATGTTTTCACCTTTAAATATTACATCTGCAAAACTTATTCCGTCCATTTCTTTTTTGAACATTTGAATATATTCTTCAGAAAACTTACTTTTTATTTCTGATTCAAATATTTCGTACAATGTTGATATTAGATCCAAATTGTATAAAAAGCCTTGATGTACATGGCTTTTTAATCCACCTGGCCATTTTATTATCAAGGGAATTCTAGAGGTTATGTTGTCAGCTGTCGCATGTTCTGCATATATACCCAACTCCCCTATGTTTTCTCCATGATCGGCAGATATTATCACAGCTGTATTTTCATATACTCTTTTTTCTTTCAACACATCTATTATCTTTCCAATCCAAAAGTCAGCATATCTAATACCTGTATCATAGCCATCTATTAATTGTTTCAAATCGTTCATGTTTTTTATTTCACCAGGTTGCCTTGGAAATCTTGGATCTTCACGATTGTCATACATATTTAAGTCTTGAGCAGTATGTGGACCAGCTAACTTTCTATGTCTTTTTATTAATTCTTCGTTATACCAACTTGGTATAGATGAATTTTCAAAAGGGTCACCAAAGTCAGAGGGTGTTCTGTATGGCGTATGTGGATCCCAAACGTTTACATGTAAAAACCAATTGTCTGACTCAGCATTTTTGTTTAACCACTCTAGAGCTGAAGGAACGATCTCATCCGCTCTTTCAAGGCCACATTTTCCAGGGTTATAAACCTCATTGAATCCAGCATAAAACCACCAAGCAGAATGCCTTTCTCCAAAAGGACTTACCGTAACTGTATGAAATCCAATGTTTTTCAACAAAGCAGGTAAACTCATATATGCTAGTTTATCTTGAAAATCTCTATTCTTACCTTCTATTCGCATGTCAGCAGTTGTTCCACCGTGACCAACTAAACCTGTTTTTATACCAAATTTACCTGTAGATAGAGCTCCACGAGAAGGTAAACACGGGGCATCAGAACAATAGTAGTTATCAAATCTAATACCTTCTTTAGCCACATCATCAATATTTGGTGAGGTTTCTCGTAAGTATCCATAACTCCCAAGATGATCTGCCCTTAAAGTGTCAATATCGATAAATAATATTCTCATCTTTACTCGTTCCCCTCTAATTTTTAATATTTTGTTGCTTTGGTGCACTTATGCTAATTATAATATATTTTTTAAATATATGGATTAGTAACATTATTGGGATCCTTGCTAATATTATTTTACTACTAATCAATTTGCACAGAAAATCATCCGGTTTTTCATAGTACCCTGAGAACTCTTGACATAATTCCTTTTATTTGATATAATTTGTGTATACAAGTAGGAGTAGACATATTTGTGTATCTTTCTTGAAGGAAGGTATCGTAAATGGCCGATTATAAGACGCCAATCTATCAAAGGATTGCTGACAAAATAATTTCAAGAATATATGAAGGAGAATATCCAATGAACTCATTTCTTCCATCAGAAAATGAGCTAGCCGAAGAATTCCATGTAACAAGAACTACGATAAGAAAAGTTTTAAGTTTATTGAAACAACAAGGGACAATTAAAAGTTACCAAGGAAGAGGATATAAAGTTCAATCTCTTTTTTGGGAACAAAGTCTTTTAAAGTTTTACAGTTTTGGAAAAAGTATAGCCAGCAAGCTTGAGAATTCTAATACTAAACTTATATCGGTAAAAAACGTCTCTGGACTGGAAGATGTTGATGAATTTAAAAACGTCGAATTATGGGAAATTACAAGGTTGAGATTAGTTGGAGAAATTCCTTTAATATTGGAAAGCTCTTACATCCCTATTGATTTTCTAAAAAAAACAGATAATAAAAATCTAGAAACAAAACCTTTGTATGATTTACTTGCCAGAGAAGGAATAAGATGTGTCAATGCCAAAGAATATCTCGAACCTATCCTACCTTCGATAGAAGCCCAAGAATTGCTAGAAATTGATGAAAATATTCCTCTTTTTCAAACTACAAGATATACATATGATTCGGAAAATAGGTTGGTAGAATTCAGAGAAAGCCTGATAAGGGCTGATCATTTTAGATTCTTTACTGAATTAAAATTGTAGGGAGAATAATATAAATGAGTGAAGAAGGCAAATCAAAAATAGTGTTAAAAATGTTCATTACGTTTTTTAAAATAGGGCTCTTCACTTTTGGCGGGGGGTACGCTATGATTCCTTTAATGGAGAAAGAAGTCGTAGAAAAGAAAAATTGGGTAGAAAAGGATAAGTTCACAGACACGGTATCTTTAACTCAAACTATACCAGGAGCTGTGGCTATTAATCTTTCTATTTTAGTAGGATACAATATAAAGGGGGTTTTAGGAGCGGTTATATCAGCAATAGGGGTTTCTTTACCTTCTTCTATAATAATATTGGTGATAGCTTTTACCCTTACGAAAACAGCAGGACTTAGCGTTTTACAAAGTGCCTTTGAAGGTATAAGACCTGCTATAGCAGCACTTATTGTATACGCCGCAATAAGTTTATCAAAATCAGTTAAATGGTCCATCGTTTTAGTTTTATTAGCTGCAGGGGCTTTTGTTGCAATTGGAGTATTTAACATTAATCCTATTTATATAATTGTTATCGCTTTCATTATGGGTACTCTTTACTCTATGTCCCAAGGGAGAAAAAAGCCATGAAAACCTTATTTGGCTTGTTTTTTTCTTTTTTTGAAATTGGCTTATTTGGATTTGGCGGTGGCTACGCTATGATTCCACTCGTCCAAACACAATTGGAAAGAAGAGGATGGATGCCGCTTCAAGAGTTTCTCGATTTAATTGCTATATCAGAAGTTACTCCGGGACCAATAGCAGTAAATAGTGCTACCTTTGTTGGATATAAGGTTTCTGGGGTAGTTGGTTCTTTGGTCGCGACAACTGCAGTCATACTGCCTTCGTTAATTATAGGATTACTGGTAGGCAGATATTTTAAAAACGGAAATGGCGATACTCAACAAAATATTCTTAAATTTCTAAAACCTGCTGTTATCGGGTTGATATTTGGTTCTGCATACACAATAGGAGTCGCTAATATCTTAAATTTGGCGAGTTTTCTGATATTTATTGGGGTTTTGGTACTTTTGTTTTTCACAAAATTAAATCCGATTTTTATAATAGTTATGACAGGAGTAGTGGGAATTATCTTTTACTAGGATTCAAATCTTTGTAACTGAGAATATTGCCAACTTTTCTCGCCGATTTGATAGCTTTTATAATTGATTTTTCTACTACTTCTGCTGCCACTTCACCAATTAAAGTAACGTCGCTTGGTAAATCACCCGTAGACAAGCAAAAAATAGTATCTCCATCGTACATAGTATGAACAGGTCTTATTGCTCTTGCCATTCCGTCGTGGCTCATTTGAGCCACTTTGTTTGCTTCTTCTTTAGACAATCTTGCATTTGTAGCTACGACGGATAGAGTTGTATTTTCACCCGGATTAGCATTAAAAGTCGATTTTTTCATATATTCAGATATATTCAAAAATTTCTTGTTTTTACCTATTGCCCCAGCTATTATTTCCCCTTTTTCATAAGCATCTCCTGTAGCGTTCACAACCGTTATAGCTCCGACAATTATTCCGTTACCTAATTCAATGGAGTAAGTTCCTACCCCTCCTTTCATAGCATTGTTAACACCTGCCGCCTTACCAACAAGTGCCCCGGTTCCTACACCCACACATCCTTCTTCAATACAATCTGATGTTGCTAAATTTGCTGCGACATAACCAGATCTTTTATCTGGTCTAACGTTTGGATCTCCTATATCCAAATCATAAATCACTGCAGCAGCTACTATTGGGACTTTAACGGTACTTGTTTGAAAGCCGATACTATTTTCTTCTAAAAATTGCATAACTCCACTTGCTGCATCTAAGCCGAAAGCACTTCCACCGGTTAATAAAATAGCGTGCACCATTTGAACAAGATTCCCCGGTTTTAGTAAATCTGTTTCTCTTGTACCTGGGGCTGAGCCTTTAACATCTACTCCACCTACCGCCCCATTTTCGGTTAGAATAACCGTACAACCTGTCAATGCTTTATAATCAGTGTAGTGTCCTACTTTTATTCCTGGAACATCCGTTATACTATTGAACATATCTAATCTTCTCCTTTTTAAATGACTAACTAAAAATTTTTATCCTTTAAGTAATGGAACCTTATCTATATATTTTAAAAGCTTTTGTAATTATATATTTCTACTAATTCTTTGTAATCATCAAACCAATAGGCTTGTGGATTTCTTTTGAAGATAAAAAATTTACCATAGTTATCAAGATTGTGCGATCTATGATAACGAAAGATAATATTTTTGCTAGTCAATGCGGCAACTTCTATTTTTCCAGATTCATGAGACATTACAAATCTAGGTCTTTTGGCTAAACCTGAGATATCTTCTAAAGATTCTAGGAATATTGAATAAGCTTTTTCTAAAGGAATAGTAAAACCTTTATTTCCCATGACAGGTCTATTTTGAAATACATAATAGGGAGGAATACCATTAAAGGATAGCTTTTTAAACAATGTTGATAATGTTTTAGGATTATCATTAATACCATGCAAAAGAGGAGTTTGATTCGCTATTATGGCTCCGGAATTTTGGAGTATATTTATTCCTTGTATAGAAAAAGTGGTTAATTCCTTGGGATGATTAAAGTGAACGATAAAATATAATTTTTTACCACTATTGGAAATTTCTTTAATTAAACTCGGTAGAGTATCATCCGATATTATTCTAAAAGGGTTAAAGGCTGGGGTCTTGGTACCTATGCGAATGATTTTTACATGATCTATTTCACAAATAGATTCTATAATTGATTTAAGTTTATTTGTTGAAAGAAGTAAAGGATCTCCACCAGTCAGGAGAACATTTGTGATTTCTTCGTGTTTTCGAATATAATCAAGATCTTGATCAATCTCACGGGTTCTAACAACTTCTTTACCTATGTTCTTGAACAATCTTTTTCTAAAACAAAATCTACAGAAACTTCCACATACATCATTTACTAATAGTAAAGCGGTATCCCTATACTTGTGTTGCAGACCTTTACTTATTGTATATGAATGTTCTTTTGAGGCGTCTTCTAATCCCCAATCTTCCAATTCTTCAACACTGGGAATAATGATCTTTCTTATAGGATCATTTTTGTCTTTCCAATCGATCAGGTCCAAGTAATATTCATTAGCTCTGAATTTATACTTTTCTTCAACAGGTTGAAGTTCTTTTAGCTCTTCTTGTGAAATTCCTTTTACTTTTTCTAACTTAGTTATGTATTCTGGATACATAGAAACAACTCCTTTCATATTTTTTAATGTACTCTATTAATAATTTTCTTTTTGAAAAAAATTATCCAGTAAAGAAGAAATCTCATATTTCAATCTTTTTAATAAGTATCCATAAACATTAGTAAAAAATAAATAAAGAAGTATTATTAAGAATAAACCTTTTCCCCTAGTTACAGAATCCGGAAGGAGCTCCCCAAAGAAAGTATACATAAGATAAAAAGCAAGGATTGAAAGAGAGGTAATGAATATGTGTTTTAACAACCATTTTTCTATAACAATAAAAGATAGAATTGGAAGAAAAAAGAGCAAAAATATACCATTTGCTTCTACAACAAAGCCACTGATAAATATTAAAAAGAAAATTGAAATACTGAAAATAAATGCATATCTTTTTTCTAAAAAGAAAGCTCCTAAAGGGAGAATTAAACTAACAACGGTGGGAGCGATTCTCAAATACCTTGAAATAAGGAAAAGCAAGTAAAAAAAGATTACCAAAAAAGCAGTTTTAATTAGGGGATTTTTTATGTTTAAATTCATAAACTTTTAAAACCAATTACAAAGATCTCCGCCAAAACATTCACAAAGGGTATCTAAACATACCGTGGCCCCTAAACATTGTAAACAGCTACCACATCCACTTCTTCCATAACTATAGTAACCCGCTCTAAAAGTATTTATTTTTTCTCTAAATTTTTCATCTTCCTTATATTTTAAAAACAGGTTTCTGAACTCTCCCTTTTTTATTTGTTCTGGAATGGTTTGTTGCTCTTTCATCTTTTTTTCCTCCATCTAAAATCTTTGTGACAGAATTTCTATGATATATCAAAGAAAAAGTGGCTAACTTTTTTACTAAAAAACTGTTGAAATTAGCAATTTCTTCTATATTTTCTGCAAATTCTTTTGAACATAAATCGTAAGTGAACAAAATTCTCTCCTTTTGATCCTGGGTTAATTCTTCTAATTTTGTGACTCCAAAAGAACTTGCTATGGCATTAAAGTTTCCCTTCTTTATATCTTTATGGAAATCGTATACACTGTCTACCAAATATATCAAATAAGCGGTCACAATAGGCATGGTTGCGGGAAATCCTTGAGGGAAAAATTTTTCGAATAACATTTCCATAATTTCTTGAGATGGCTTAGCATAATCATCCAAATCCAAATTTTGTTCTTCAACCTTTTGTTGCTTCATTAATAGATGATTGTATTCTTTGATAATCTTGGAGTCAAAGTATTCAAATAGTTTTGATTCCAATTTTTTTAAAACTTTTTTGGGTACTAACTTTCCCTCTAAGTTGTAATCTAAAAGTTTTCCATAGATTATGAGTAAGTTGAGATAAGCATAAGGTGTCATGAAAGAATTACTCGCAGGTTTAACTCTTTTTTTAAATCCTACATATGGGCACCTGAATTCGTTTATGCTCTCAACAGGGTTATTAAGCATTGAAAAGAAAACCACTTCTTTTATCGTCGTGAGTCTATAACACTCTCCTAAATTTTCTTTCAAAGAATGACATAATCCACAATAGTAATATAGGTAATTTTTTCTTTCTTCTTCGGTAGGGGTAAAATAGATAGATAGATATCCGTACATTATTTTATCCTCATTTGTATTAATTTTACTCTCTTTGGAAACTTCATTTTAGCGCCCCTTCACCCCGCAGCCCACCCCCATCAGGATAAAGGAGTTAGGTGAACTTAATAAACCTCAAATCTGTGTTTCTTTGAAAATGTCTTATTCCCTATATTCA
This sequence comes from Petrotoga sp. SL27, assembly GCF_002924605.1. Taxonomy (NCBI): domain Bacteria; kingdom Thermotogati; phylum Thermotogota; class Thermotogae; order Petrotogales; family Petrotogaceae; genus Petrotoga; species Petrotoga sp. SL27. The sequence goes on from NZ_JAIP01000002.1 coordinate 46,114, forward strand.
CACTGAATTGAATTTCATGCTTTCCTGATCTATCCAAAGTAATAGTTTTAACTTTTGATAAATCAAATACCTTTGCTGTTCCCAATTCGGATATATATACCCTAGATAAATTGTTATTCTCATAGTTATAAATTATCTGTCCTTCGTAGAATAACTTAAAGAGTACTTGTGAAATTTCAAATGCCCTAACTTCTCTATTAGAATTCCTTATTAAGCCCTCAAAATCAAGTTGATCTCCTCTTGACGCAACTGAAACAACATAAACTAAAAGAGAAATATCATTATAATTTTGATCTATTTGATCGACTATATTCAAAGTGGTTACATAAGTTTGCTCAAGGAAATTAAAGTCAAATAAGACAAAATAATTTCCTGGATCAAACTTTTTGTTAATTTCAAAATCCAAAGATATTGAAGACAATGGATTTAAATTTAATGTCCCAAAGGAAAATCTTTGTGAGTGTATTACCTTTTCTCTTTGCTTTATTATTAGCGTTCCAAAAAATTCTTTATTAAATGGTTCGTTAGTTCGGTTTACTGCTAATATGTTAAAAGAAGGGAATTCTGTAGTTAGGTAGAACATCTCTTTAGCAAAAACATCTATAATCAATCCTTTATCATATTTAAATGTTTTTACAAGATTTACGTTTTGATCATTTAAGATAAAGGCCACTCTGGCTTCATAAGTTCCTTTATCTAGATTTGAGATTTCCTTTTCTCTTAAGAGATCAAAAACTAAAATTGTTCGATATTGGGAAATATCAGTTTCTACGGGTTGAGGGAATACATAACTGTATACAACCTCCGAACTTTCTTGGTTTACTATCAAAAATGAAAAATTTTTTATTGTTATATGAGAATCTTTGTTGTTGGTGTTTTGTATAGTAACTTTTATATCTAAGTTATCTGGATAGTAATATTCTTCTTTTGATTCTAAATTAATATGAAAACCTTTTATAATCATACTGTAAGGTAGATCAAATCTTGAACTTCCACGTCCCATAAAAATAAATACCAATGTTAATATGGACAAAAAAATAACAATGTAAAATGTCCATCTGATTATTCTTTTTTTAGGTTGTTCTTTTCTTTCCTTTTCTTTTTTCCTTTCTTCATCGTACTTTCGCCATTCTTCCGGGCTTTTTGAAAAGTATTGCATGATTTCATCTCACTATTATTTAGAATGAGTGTCTTTTGAAACTCTGAAACCTGCTTTAAACCATACTTCAAGAATCTAAAAATTTTTAAAATACCCCCATCATTCTAAGTTACATACAGTTTGCTTTAGCTCCCCTTCACCCAAACATTAAGGGGTAAAACCCCTTAAGATCCCCGAACACATTTGCTTCGCAAATGAAAATATGGAAATTGTTTCTAAAGCATTATAAAGAACTATTTTGCACAAAGCTGCAAAAAGTCTCTGCTCTGTAACCCTTTTAAAATCAAAATCTTATTTTTTAAAATCTTATTATTTCTAAAGTGTCTAATTTAGAATGAGGATAAATTATTTAAATACTCATCTTCATTGATTAACCCTTCATTAAAAAATTTACCAAGTGTGGCTAATGGATCTATATAGCAGTCAGAATCTTTGTATTTATCAATTATAAAATTGATACTTTTACCTTGTGAAATGTCTTTTTTCAAATTTTTTGAAATTATTAAACCTTCAAAAATAGTTATAAAACCTTTTTTCCCCGTATTATAACAGTGCTGACACCCGTTTCCTTGACAGAAAGAACAATTTTTAGGTATTAATCTTTGATTAAGAATTAGATCTAAACTTTCAGATAGATTTTTTACTTCTATTCCAAACATCTTCAACCTTTGAAGTACTAAAAAAACATTCTTAGCGTGTAAAGTAGAAAACACCAAATGACCCGTTATCGAAGATTCAAATAACAATTTTGCAAAATTTCTCTCCCTAATTTCACCCACAACTATTAAATCAGGATCTTGCCTTAATATATATTTTAAAATATCTGCTTTCTCTTCCTCGCTTTTTGATACTATTTGAATTATACCAGGATTAATATACTCTACTGGATTTTCTATGCTATGTACTTTTCTTCTTCTTTTGAACTTATTCACTATATATTGCATTGTTGTAGTTTTTCCAGACCCTGTAGGACCTGAAAAAACAAGCATTTTTGATTTTTGATCAATTAATTTTTCTACGTTAGAAAGAATCGAAGGTTCCAAAACAACTTTAATATCATCTATGTTTCTTAATTTTCTTAAAACACAACTTATTCCTCCTGAAGACCTAACAAAGGAAGCCCTATAATTAATCTCTTGAAAACTAAAAGAACCGTCGATATTTTCAAAATCTTTTACTATATCATATCCACAATTGATTAGTAATTTGTTTAACGTTACTTCATATTCATAAATACTCATTATCTCTAAAGGTATTAGATCCCCACAGTATCTAGCCTTAACTTCTACCTTTTCATCGTGAGGTTCAAAATGAAAATCTGTAATATTTTCATCCTCATACTTTTTTAAAAACTTATCTAAAATATTTTCTTCAACTTCATAGTGTTTTAGGCTTTTATCGTATAACAGATAGAAATTAGAAGGTTTTCTTTTCATTATTATTGTTGGACTTCTTCACCTTGAATTTCTTCTACATGATCTTGCAAATATTTGTTCAATTTGGATATCTCTTCAGCAACTATACCTTTCCCAAATTGTCTGTATAAAGCTGGCTGCTCATAAAGATCTAGATAGTTTTCTTCTCCAGGTAATTTGTCGTAACCAGATGCTATAACTGTAACTTTAATAACTTCTGGAGGCAAATCTATAAGTGTGATTCCCATTTTTAACTTTGCGTCATCAATGGCGTATGAACGTAAAATTTCGTTGATAATTTTTACATCTTGTGTGGTAGGGGTTTTACCGGCAATGTTTACCAAAGCAGCGGTCGCATTCCTCACAGGATCTTCCAAGATCTTACTGTTCAGGGCATTCTTTATAGCTTCTTCGGCTCTTTTTTCTCCTTTTGCAAGACCAATACCAAGCATAGCTGACCCTTTTATGCGTAATACCGAAGCTACGTCTGCGAAATCTAAATTAATCATACCTGGCTTGGTTATCAAATCAGAAATACCTGTTATTGCTTGAATTAGTATTTCATCAGCTTTCTCAAAGGCTTTATCTATGGGAATATCATCATCGTTATCTATAAGTTTATCGTTTGATATTTTAATTAAACTGTCAACATACTTTTTAGTTTCTTGAAAACCCTTCAAAGCTATTCTTTCCTTTGTCGATCCTTCAAAGTGAAAAGGTAAGGTAACTATGGCCACAGTCAAAATACCCATTTGTGTGGCTAAATCAGCTATAATAGGTACAGCCCCGGTCCCAGTACCTCCTCCTAAACCTGCAGTTATAAATAAAAGGTCTGTTTCTTTTAAAGTTTCTTTTAAATCATCTTGACTTTCTAAAGCCGATCTTTTACCAATTTCTGGATCTCCGCCGGCACCTAATCCTTTTGTCAACTCTTTTCCCAATTGAATTTTTCTAGGTGCGTCATTATTTTCTAAAACCTGAACATCCGTGTTTGCAGCAATCAGTTCTACATCATCAATACCTTTTTTTATCATCCTTTGAATAGCATTATTGCCCGCTCCTCCGACACCTATAACTTTTATCTTGTAACTCGTTTTCCTACTAAACAACTTATTTTTTTTGTTGATTTCTTCCATTTCAAAGGGCATCTTCTTCACCTCCCGTTATCTTTTTAAAAAAAGTTTTGAAGGCGGTTGTTGTTTTTTTCGGAGACTTATTTCTTATGGGAGATTCAGATGGTGTTTCTTTACTTTTTTCATAAAGATTTTCTTCCAACAAATCAATTCTGTATCTTTCTATCAAACCAAAAACAGTTTGAAACTCCGGATCTTTTATTAACTCTTCTGGAATATTCTTGAACGAGTCGAAAGATACTATAGAACTCTTTCTGAAATTTTCGCCCATCAATTCTTTAATAGTGGTTTCAATATTCCTTATCATTGAACCTCCCCCAGTCAATACTATTCCTCCTTGTAAAGCCCCTACTTCGAAAGTTCTTTCATAACCAATTTTTGAAAGTTCTCCATTTAATCTGCTTATGATTTCTCTTACTCTAGCAAAAATTATTTTATTTAAAAGACTTACAGGAACGTAAGAATAACCGCTACCTGTCAATAATTGAAAATTTACCTTTTTCATTGCTTTGGTTTCTCTCGAACATGATCCTTCTTCTTCCAATAATCTATGAGCTTCTCTTTCAGAAACCTTAAGTATATTGGAAATATCTTTTAATACATATTTCATTCCATAAGGGAAAGTGTAGAATAATTTTGGAATACCGTCCTTAAAGATGATTATCCTACAAGAATTGTAACCAAAATCTATAACGGTAATTCCAACATTTCTATCGTTAGGAGTGGTAATAATATAACTATTTGATAAAGTTGAATCGTATATAGGAATTTCAGAAGTATAGACAATGTCTTTTAAAACGTTAATTAACAGCGAAAAGGCATTCTCATCTACCCAAACCACATTTAGCGTTGTAGTTAGAGATTTTTCGGCAAAAAAAGAAACTGGATTTTTCACCCTTTTTTCGTCAATATGAAACTTTACAAAGTTAGAATCCAAAATTATTTTTCCTTCATCAGTGTATTTTTTGATAACGTTTTTTCTGATATTTCTTAGTTCATTTTCTCTAATTTCTGTTCTTTTACTAAACTCAACGGTAAAATTTTCTTCCGTGATATTCAAAGCGTTAGAAGAATATCCTACGATAATTTCGGGATTTTTTAGTTTTTTTTGAGACTCCTGTTTCAAATTTTCTATAAGTGTTTCAATTGATCTACGCAACGATTCCATATCTTGAATTTCACCGTTAATAATGCCATCAACTGGAAGTTTGCTTAATGAAATGGGTACTATATGCCCGGCTTCATCTGTTTCAAAAAGTACTCCCTTTAGAAAAAAACTACCTATATCTATTCCAATCAAATAATCTTTAGCCATATTATAACCCCCGATCATCGATTTTAAAAAAACTTTGGTTACTGATAAAATAATTCCCAGCTCCTAAGAATTCTATATTACTAAGTGTTGCTAAAAAATTATTAATTTCTGGTAATTTAAGGTATTCAATTCTTATGTTATTATAACAAAGTATTTCTTTATTTTGAAAATTTATTTCTCTAATCGAAGTATTGTAATAAATACCCTTGATAAAATTGAGCTCTTCCTCTTTTTTAATTTTGTCTTTCGAAAAAATTACTTTAATAAATTTTGGTTGTGGATAATCGCTCACAAAAGTTATATTATCATAAATATCGAAATAAAAATATCTGTTATTTATTTCTATGTAATAAATACTTTTCCCAGTTTCTACTTTATCTTTATAAGCAAACAGCTCTTCTTGAGTTCCAAAAAAAGGATGGAGATTGTAAAAACAAATTGTTAAAAGCAGAAGGTAAAAAAAAGTTAAAGTTAATTTTTTCCCTTGCACTAGATATCGAGCTCTTTCACCTTATTAGCATTAGATTCAATAAACTCTCTTCTAACAGATGGATCGTATCCCATGAGTATTTCTAACATCTCCTCTGCCATTTCTAAATCTTCAATCTTTATTTTCACAAGTTTTCGACTTTCTCTATCCATCGTGGTCTCTCTCAATTGATCAGGATTCATTTCTCCTAACCCCTTATATCTTTGTAACCTCCACTTTTTATCGCCGTACTTTTTCTTTAATTCTTCAAGTTCTTCGTCGGAATAAAGATAAAAATGTTGCTTTTCCACCTCAAATCTATATAATGGCGGTTGAGCGATGTACACATATCCTTCTTCTATCAAAGAACGCATGTATTTATGAAAAAGTGTCAATACTAAAGTTCTAATATGGGCACCATCAACATCGGCATCGGTCATGATAATGATTTTACCATATCTCAATTTGGATAAATCAAACTCTTCTCCTATACCAGTTCCCAATGCCGTAAAAATATTCGAAACTTGTTCATTTTTTAAAAGTTTCAGAAAATCTGTTTTCTCTGCATTTAAAATTTTCCCTCTTAAGGGTAAAATTGCCTGGTACCTTCTATCTCTAGCTTGTTTTGCATTTCCCCCTGCAGAATCTCCTTCAACTATAAAAAGCTCAGATTCATTTAAATCCTTCGATGTACAATCTGCCAATTTTCCTGGTAAAGTTGTATTTTCGAATATCGTTTTTCTTTTAATACTGTCTCTTGCTCTTTTAGCAGCTAGCCTTTTTTTGTAGGCCAAAAACATTCTTTCAAAAATGTTTTTTGCTTCTTTAATATTTGCATCAAAATATAAGGATAATTTTTCTGTAGTTATTTGATTTACTGCTTCTCTAGCGAGTTTAGACCCCAATCTTCCCTTTGTTTGACCTTCGAAAACGGGGTTGGGCATTTTTACATGTATTATGGCTAATAATCCTTCTCTTACATCTTCTCCGCTAAAATTATCGTCTTTTTCCTTTAAAACGTTGTACTTCCTTGCATATTCGTTTGATAGTCTAGTTAGAGCTTGCTTGAATCCAGATTCATGTTCTCCACCATCAATAGTTCTAATGTTGTTCACAAAAGAAATGATATTGCTTTCTTCAGAATCAGTATAATCGAAAACTATTTCCACTTGAATCTCTGATTCCAATTTATTATATTGATATGATCCATTAAGATATATGGGGTTCGAAACAGAATTCATTTTCCGCCTTTTCAACACGTAATTTATAAATTCATTCAAACCACCTTGGAAATGAAATTCTTGGATGTAATCTCTTTTCTTATCCTCAAAAAAAACCTTCAAGTTAGGATTTAAAAAGGCTATTTCCTTCAGTCTATTTTCAATTAAACGTGATTCAACAGTTATATCTCCTTCATCGAATATTTCTTTATCAGGGAGAAATTTCACAATAGTTCCGGTCTTGTCTGTTTCTCCTATAACGATTACATCAGTTTGAGGAATACCTCTTGAATACTTTTGATAGTATATTTTCCCGTCTCTGAAGACTTTTACTTCCATATATTCCGAAAGAGCGTTAACCACAGATGCTCCTACTCCATGTAGCCCCCCACTAACCTTATAAGCTTTTTTATCGAACTTTCCACCTGCATGAAGCGAAGTCATAACTAATTCCAATGTATTTTTGTTTTCAGTTGGGTGTATATCTACAGGTATACCTCTTCCATTATCCTCAACTTCAATAGAATCATCCTCATTTAAAGTAACTCGGATGGTATCACAAAAGCCATTAACGTGCTCATCTATGGCATTATCAATTATTTCATAAACCATATGGTTTAATCCCGTTTTACCCGTTGATCCAATGTACATTCCAGGCCTTAGTCTCACCGGTTCTAAACCTTTCAAGACCTTTATATCGTTTCCAGAATATGTTTTTTCTACCATTTAAACACCTCCACAAGCATTTCTCAAGGAACAATTCTAATTCTATTTATCGCTTCATTTTCTAGAATAGAATTTAACGCGTTCAGCACCATTTTTTCCTTAAAAAGTATTTCCTGTTTAACATAATTATTAGAGCAGGCTATTTCTAGTACCTTCTCTTTTAAGAGATAATTTTTAACTGTCACATATTGTGAAAGATTCTCGGGGATATATTTAGGTATTTCTTCTCTTAATTTCTTTATTATATATATTTTTTTGTAAACCAAATTTTTTTTAGAAAGTTCTTTTAAAATACCTTCAAATTTTTCTTCCATTTAGACCATCTTAATAATAAACTTTTTCTCTCAATCTTCTATTTTTTCTGTTATAAAATCTTTCCAATTGTCAAGAATAGCTTCCGTTACTACACCAGGTACAGTAAAAGTAAAATCAGGAAAAATCCTTCTAACAGGTACTATCCCCCTTGAAGTGTGGGTGAGAAACACTTCCTCAGCAGATAAAAGTTCCCAAACTTGAACATTCGATTTCTCTTCAACTTCTAAAGATAAATCATTTGCCAATTCAAGGACATCTTCTCTAGTTATCCCCGGTAATATTCCCGATGAAATATGGGGTGTCAACAAAACACCTCCACTAACATAAAAAATATTAGTATATGTGCCTTCGGTAACATTACCGAACTCATTCAAAATGATTGAATCATAATAATAATCATATTTTTTATGCACGTATTTGATCGATCCATTTAAAGGTGTTTTTACATAATAAGGAATAATAGGAGAAGAAGTTTTTCTTTCTCTGGCTATATTCACTACCACACCTTCTTCAATCAGATCTACATCCTCTTTTAACTCTTCAACAAAGCAATAAAATGTCTTATATTTCGATGTGAATGGAGTTACATATATTTTAAATCTGAATTCCTCATAATTATGAATCTTTTTTGCTTGATTTAAAATTATTTTTATCTTTTCCAGAGGTGGTATTTCAAGTGCCATAAAATCGGCAGAACGTTGTAACCTGTCATAATGCCTTTTTAAATTGTAAGGAATACCTGAATAAGTTCTAAGTACCTCATAAATCGAATAACCATTCACGAAACCTTCATCATCTCCACTAACCAAAGGAAATTCTACCCATTCTTTACCATTATAAAACATTTGATACCACCCCTTTATTTTCTTCAGACAAAGAAGATATTTCCGCCTGTAAAAAATGCCCTTTTTCAACTTTTTTCTCATTAGAATGAATATTATGCGGAATATAATATTCATCGTATCCAAAAAAACCATCTTTTAAATGGCTTTCTGCCAATACATTTACTTTAGCCCCTATCATACCCTTCAGATAACTTTTTCTTGAGAAATCAGCAATTTCATTCAGTTGTAAAATTCTAGCCTTTTTTTCATTTGCGGGTATCTGATTTTTCATCTTAGCAGCAAAAGTTCCTTCACGTGGTGAATACCTAAAACTATGGACTTTCAAAAGCTTCAGTTCTTCAATTGAATCAAACATGATACGTAAATCTTCCTCATTTTCACCGGGAAACCCGACTATGAGATCACAGGTAATAGAAAAATTTGAATCGTATTTTCTTAAGGTTTCTATAGCTGTATAAATCATTTTTCTATTATACTTTCTATTCATTGAATCTAAAATTTTATCAGAAAAATGTTGAATTGAAAGATGTATGTGCCTTTCAAATATGGGATAAGTGTTCAATATAGCAGACAAATTATCAGTTATTATTTCGGGATATAGGGATGTTATCCTTATTCTAACTTCTTTATCGGCAAAACTCTTTCCAATTTGATTTAACAGTTCTTCTAATGTTTCTGAATTGTCCAAACCGTAGTATCCTAAATTTGTTCCGGTTAACACTATTTCTTTATATCCTTTTTCTATGAATTTTTCTATACTTTTAATAACGACTTTTTTTTGTAAACTGACTATTTTTAATCCTCTCAAAAATCTTATTTTACAGAATGAACAGGAGTTAATACATCCCTCCTCTATTGGTAAAAAGGCCCTTGTTCGGTTACTGTATGGTTCATTAGGAACTAATATGTCATATTTTTCATTATGATACCAAAAGTATTTATCTGAATATATGCCTTCCTCATCCAATAATCCGTCTATTTGCTTTTTTTCTAAATTACCTAAAACCAAATCTGCGCCTGATTTTTTTAATCCTTCGGGATCAGAAACTGAATAACAACCGATTGCTATAATCTTGGAATTTTTATTTAATTTTTTTAATCTCCTAATAGTTTGCCTTACTTTCCTCTCTGCCTCTGAAGTAACACCACAAGTATTTAAAATATAAATATCACTTTCTCCCATTTTTTCTTCAAATACAGCATCATAATAAGGAGATAATTTCTCAGCCAGTGCCTGACTTTCAGCTTGGTTCATTTTACATCCAAAAGTAATAAAAGAAATTTTACGTTTCATATTCTATTTCACCGGTTAATGTTTTGCTAAGGAGCCCTATTCTTCTAATAACCCCCACCAATCTTTCTGCATCATCAACAACTGGCAAAACCTTTAACTTATTTTTTATAATTACATCAGCTACATGTAAAACCGTATCATCAAAGTAAACCTTAAATGGCTTTTTTATCATAAAATCAGAGACCGGACGATCCAATATTTTTCGTAATCCATTAAAAAATTGATGGCTATCTGGTATAAAAGAAGTAGTTTCCATAAGTTTCAAATACCCGGGAAGCGAGGCATCAATGATGCCGCTTTCGCTTAAATATCCAACCAACCTAAAATCACTTGCAACTATAGGAAGTGCAGATAAATTATGCCGTTTACATATAGTTATAAAACGTTCTACACTCTCATCTTCCATTAAAGAAGTAAGATCTCTCTCCATTATTTCCATGGCTTTCAAGGTAAACACCTCTTTGTTATTCTAATCTTTCAATGGAAAACCTATTTAAACTTCTTTTTATATCTTCCAAAGTTCCTATCTTCTTTTCAATATAATCCGTTTTTGATATGGCACTAGCCATACCGAATTTCGCAGCTTCAAAATAATTGAAATTATAATTTATTATGTAGTACAATATTCCAGACATAAATGCATCCCCCGCTCCAAAAAGATGTGACTTCTCGATTCTTTCTTCTGGATTAAAGAGCCAAACTCCTTCATTAGTTGTTATCACATCACCGAAAATCTGATAACTCATAACAACTAATCTGGCACCATTTTCTATAATTTTCTTCGAAGCATCAATGAAATCATCTATACTTTCCAGAGTTTTTCCAAAAACTTCTGTTCTTCTTCTGAAGTCTGGTCTCACAACGGTAGGACAATTATTTAAAATAGCTTCTTCAAAATACGGCCCAATTGATTCCATGTAAGTAGTTTTTCCTCTTTTCTTAGCTTCCAACATCAGTTCGGAATAAACACTGGTTTTCAAGCCTGGCGGAACACTCCCCGATACCACAACATGTTCTACTAGTGAAAGAGAATTTTTATATCTCTTTAAAAAATGATCGTAATCTTCATCTTTAATTAAAGGACCTTTGCTGTTTATCAATGTTATTACTTCTTTTAAGGGATCTATTATTTCAATGTTTTCTCTACTTTCTTCTTGTGTATAAACGAAATTCATCGTTATATTATCAAACTCAGAAAGTTTGCTCTGAATAACGTTACCTATGTACCCGCCCAAAAAACCTGTGGCTATCGATTTTATTTGCAAATTAGATAGCATTATTGAAACGTTAATACCTTTGCCTCCAGGCTCCATTCTTGAATTTGAAGAATTTTCAACTCTATACATATTCCCTACTTCGAAATTTTCAATTATGACCTCTCTATCCAGTGAAGGGTTTAAAGTAACAGATAAAAAATCGTACTCCATTGATTTCCTCCTAATACATCTTTTTTTAACAATCTATTGAACTTTTAAAACTCCATTTAGCGCAACTTTACATATTGACTCACCGTTTTAGGGAGAACTTTGCCCTGTTAGCCTTTTAAAAGTAAAAAATTATTTTTGAAGATTTTGTTTTTTCTAAATCATCCATTTTCTTGTTAAAATGATTACTTTTATTATATTATATCATATCAAACCTAAGTATTATTAACCGAAAAATTAAAATAACGGGTACAAAATACCCGTTATTTTAAAAGATGATACTAATATCAAAGAATCCTTACTATGCTTTTTTATCCAACGCTAGTTTTTCTTCATTTTCTGAGTATCTTCTCATCCTCACTTTGTAGTTGTATACACCTCTTTTTGAAGGATATTTCTCAGCGTAACCTTCTTCGTACCAAAGCTTATCGGCATATTTTTTCCATTCATCGGCAAGTTGGTCTAATTCAGGGGCTAATTCATTCACGGTCCGTTCACTACCGGGATGCTGTGGAATAGCGTTGAACTTTTTTACCATTGCTCTGAATACCTTGGGATTATCTATTATAGGGCATGGTCTAAACAAATTATTGGAATAAGGAATGGTTCTCTTATAACCCTCAAAAAACGGCGATTTTAATATATCTACAATTCTCTTTTCCCTTATATTATCTACAGCAAACTGTTGAAAGACACATGGTTCTGCATAACCTTTGGCGTTTATATGTAAATACTTAGATCCCGCTGCCAAACAACCGTTGGTTAAGAAACCATGATTCCAAAAATCGGCAACAAACGCGAACTTTCCACTTAACCTTAACTCTTCCAATTTGTAAAACCTTTCATACCTTTGTTCTGGAGTTGGCACTAAATCCATTGAAGCATCCGCTCCTACGGGCATAAATTGGAAAACCCACGAGTAACTCACATTGTTTTCTTTTAAGTACTCCCAAAAATCGTCGTTCATTATTGCGTCGTGATTCTTTCTCGTTGCCGTGACGGAGGCTCCATATATAACACCATTCTCACTCAAGAGCTTCCAAGCGTTTTGAATTTTTTCAAAAACACCTTTACCTCTTCTCCAATCGGTATCGGCTTCATACCCTTCCACTGAGATAGCCAATGTAGCATTACCTAATTCTGCCAACTTTTTAGCGTTTTCTTCATTAATCAAGGTCCCATTCGTATAAAGCAAAAAATAAGAATCGTTGAACTCTTCTAATACATCAAATAGATAAGGATATACAAATGGCTCTCCACCTGTTATAATGAAGAAATAGATACCCAAATCGTTAAATTGTCGAATTACATCAAAAATTTCCTCTTTGGAAAGCATGTACTTGTGTCCATACATAGCAGCATAACAACCCACACATCTGAGGTTACATGCATATGTAGGAGAAAGCACAGCTAATTTTGGAAGAACGATTCCATACTCATGCATCTTTTCCTGTCTTGTTTTTTCACCAACTGCAAATTCGTTGATGATTAGATTGTTTATTATTTTTTCAACAACTTTGGGATTAGATTTCTTGAACAAATCAGCCCAGTTCACGAGCATTGGATCATGATTTTCCGCCCCCGTAGCTAATTTTCTAAGTCCACTTTTCGCAGGTTCCTTAGAGAATTTCGATAAAGTCCATAACAATTTCCCCAGTTGATCTACATCAGAGTTTCTTACGACGCGGGTTATTAATTTAGAACTTTGTTTAAGTAACATATTTTTCATTGAGTCCATAACTGCCATACCAGGCACCTCCTAATTTTTGTTATCTTCTGTAAAACTTAAAATCATTTTTTTAAAATTATTCTTTATTTCATCATTAGAAAATTCTATTCCTACGGCTCTGTATATAACTAAACCATCAAACATCGCTTGTAACATAAATGCTTTCGTTTTCGAATTGAATAACTTTTCAAATCTGCTAAGGATCTTTCCGTAATTTGCTTTAAATGTTAGAGTTAAAATTTGCATCATACTTTGATCATGTGTCGAATTCATCAAAATTTCAAACAATCGCATCAGTTCTTTTGAAGGAAAAGTATTTAAAATTTCTGAATAAAGATTTGCATAAAGTTCAGCACTAGCTTCCACACAATCCTGAGTGGGCTTAGATTCCTTTTCTTCAAAAATTTTTTGGACTTTTTCCAAAAGAACACTAAAAGCAGAAACAATTAGTGCATTTTTATTTTTGAAATAGTTATATATAGAACCTTTAGATAAATTACAAGAAGAGGCAACCTCTTCCATCGTTATATTTGTCAAACCTTTTTCATTTATTAATTCTAGCGTTTTTTCTGCTATGTATTTTTTCCGTTCTTGTTTATCCAGAACCTTTACTCCCACATTCATCTGGATCACCTCTTTTTTACTGACTGGTCAGTCAATTAAATTATAAACTAATGTGAAAAATAATTCAAATATGACCAAATTTATCCTATTTCTTATCGTACGATTTATAATCAGATATAATTCTGTATTTATAGTTAATAGATAGCAAAATTATTAATTAGAATCAAAATCGTATTTTTTTAACTTAATATTTTTAGAAAAGACATTCTAATTACATATTTTGCTTGAAAGTTTTCTATTCTTTTCTACTTTCAATTTGTCAAAAGAGAAGATAAAAAGACTAACCTTTGTAATCTTTTATGCACTCAAGACTTATTTTTACTTGTTCTATTCGAAAAAATATAGGTCTAAAATCTCTATTATGTTATAATTTATGTGTACAAAAAATTTTATATAAATTATAAAGGTGAAATAAAATGCAAGTTGTAGTTATTAGAGTAGACGAAATCGGTCTAAAAAATAAAAATAAAATGTTTTTTATGAATCAACTTAAAAACAACATTCAAAACAAAATTTCAGGGCACGCCATTGTCAAGATTTTCAACAACAGGATATATTTAATTCCTCAAGGCAATAGGGAGATAACAGAAAAAGATACTGATATTCTAAAAAAGATTTTTGGGATACATTCATTTTCGATTGCTGAAAAAACCGAATTAGATATCGATTCAATTAAAAACAAGGTATATGAGGTGGCAAAAAATGCTCTTGAAAACAACAATTATAAAACTTTTAAAATAAGTGTCATTAGAGCCAATAAATCTTTCCCTTATAACAGTCAAGAATTCGCCGGGATGATAGGTGAATTTACGTTGAACTATTTTCCTCAACTTAAAGTTGACTTAAATAACGCGGAGCTTAATATAGAAATAGATATTAGAACAGAAGGCGTATTTATATTCAGCAGTCGTTTAGAAGGACCCAGTGGTTTACCCGTTGGTACATCTTCAAGAGGTACGGTTTTGTTGTCAGGAGGGATTGATAGTCCAGTAGCCGCTCTTTTAATGACGCGGCGAGGAATGTTACTAAATGCTGTGAACTTTTATAGTCCGCCATTTACCGGACCTAAATCTTTAAGTAAAATTTTGAAAATCGGTTCTATAGTGTCTGAATATACTTCTTTCCCTTTTTATTTATATGTGGTACCTTTAACTAAGATCCAACTCTATTTCAAAGATATAAAAGAAAATAAATATTCGGTTATTCTACAACGAAGATCTATGATGAGGATTACCAATAAAATTTCTGATATTACAAACACAAAAGTTTTGGTTAGCGGCGAAAGTTTAGGACAAGTAGCCTCACAAACTATGGAAAATCTACTAACAATTTCTGACTCCAGCCAAAAAGTTGTTTTAAGACCACTTATAGGTTATACAAAAAACGAAACCATTAAATTATCCAAAAAATTTGGATTGTATGAAACATCTATTTTACCATACGAAGATTCCTGTAGCGTATTTATTCCTTCTAAACCTGCCACTAAATCAGATATAAATCACATAAAATCAATTGAAAATTCTTTACCGCGTT
The DNA here is from genome assembly GCF_002924605.1 of Petrotoga sp. SL27. Classification (NCBI taxonomy): domain Bacteria; kingdom Thermotogati; phylum Thermotogota; class Thermotogae; order Petrotogales; family Petrotogaceae; genus Petrotoga; species Petrotoga sp. SL27. Next base: position 61,315 of record NZ_JAIP01000002.1, read on the forward strand.
TAAGTGAATTAGAAGAAGAAGCCTTAAATGATGTTAAAAAATACAAAATTGAAGATAGTAAAATCTCAGAAATTGATCGCTTTGAATCATAACCTTATGTATATTAAAGAAAACGAACAAAAAAGGAGGACATTCGATGAAAAAGATATTAGAAACAATAAAGGCAATTTTCTTCACAATATGGTTAATTATTGGATTTTTCGGTGTTGTAATTGTATACGGAACTTATGTATTGATAAAAGCAAATATCATAGAAAAAAGAAAAGGCATCAAAGCCTCTCAAGAATATATTAGAAAGGTTGTATCTTGGTTTGGAAGAGCTACTTTTAAATTTTTAAACAGCAAGATTTCAGTTTTCGGTGAAGAAAATATCCCACAGCAAGGTCCTTATGTAATAGTAGCGAATCATCAAAGCATGTTCGATATACCTTTAATTTTAGGTTATATTTATCCCACAGCTTTTATAGCAAAAAAAGAGCTTTCTATGATTCCTATACTGGGAAGTTTTATCAAAAAGCTTGGCTCTATCTTAATAGATAGAAGTAATGCAAAAAGTGGCGCTATAGCTCTTAAAAAATTTGCAAAATTATCACAATCAGGAGAAATAATATCCCTTTTCCCGGAAGGAACAAGGAGTTTAGACGGTCAAGTAGGTGAGTTTAAGAAGGGAACTCTTTTAATACCTTTTAGGTATAATATAAAAATATTACCTGTCACAATAGATGGGACTATCAAAATGAGCAAAAAAGGAAGCGCGTTTATCAAACCTTCAAATATTAATTTATTCATACACGAACCCGTTGAACCAAAACACTTTGCTAGCGAAGGAGAATTAAGAGAATGTCTCAAAAGTATTATCAGTGAAAAGGTTACAAGTGAACCTCAACTGGCTTTGAAAGAGACAAGAAAGTAATTCAAGCTTTTTAAAGGAGGTTGTCAACCATGAAAAAAGTAAGCAATGTTACCATGGGAATAGATAAAGTTTCGAATTCACCAATAGTTTTTTTAAAGGTAGAAGATACAAACGTTGTTGTACCAATATGGATAGGGCCATGCGAAGCTGGAATTTTGGCTTTAATATTGAGAAACGAAGATTTTGAAAGACCTTTAACCCATGATCTCATTGGCAATATACTCGAACAACTTAAGGCGAAAGCTGTTAAGATAGAAATTGGCGAATTCAAGCACGATATTTATTATGCTAAATTAGTCCTGAAAAATAGTGATTCTAAAGAGATCTATATCGATGCAAGGCCTTCGGATTGTATTATTTTATCCTTAAAACACAACTTACCTATTTACATAGAGGAAGAAATAGTATCCGAACATGGTATTGATGCTTCTTTTATAAACACGGAAGATGAAAGCGAATCCAGACAAGATTTCGAGAACTTCAATATAGACGAGCTAAGAAGGAAGTTTGAAAATAAAAATAAAGATCAAGATGACGAATAATTTGTTTAATAGTACGAGGTGAATCGATGGAATTTCTAAAATTACCTGAGTTTAAAAATATCTTTGACCAGAAGATAACGGATTTTTTTGAAAATTTGAATCTGAAAAGTCATTTAAAAGACCCGCTGTTTTATTACATAGAAAACGGAGGTAAAAGACTAAGACCATGGATTATATATAACTTTGGGCAAATAGTCTCTGCAAATAAAAAGAATTTAATGGACATTGCGATAGCTATCGAAATTTTACACTCCTCATCTTTAATACATGATGATCTACCTGCCTTAGACAATGCAAAGTTAAGAAGAGGAGGACCCGCAAACCATTTAAAGTTTGGAGAATATAAGGCTCTACTAGCTGGAGATTATGGATTCACTCTCCCACTGCAGATTGTTGCCAAGTTAGATAATATAAACGAAGGAAATAAACTTCTTTTAATGGATTATTTTATAAAAACCATTTTAAAATTATTCCAAGGAGAAATGGAAGATCTAATCTTTGAAAAAGAAGATAAAGATGTAAGTGAAAAAGAAATTCTTGAGATGTATTCAAAGAAAACAGGGGCGGTTTTTGGTTTTTGCTTCGCCTCTCCTTTTTTAATGACCGGGGAAGTACAACTAGCTAAAGAAATGAATATAATAGGAACTGATTTCGGTGTATCTTTCCAAATTTTCGATGATCTAAAAGATTTATTTACTACCGAAGAAGAAATTGGAAAAGAAACCAATAAAGATATAAACAAAAAAACTCTTTTAAATTTTTATAACTATCAAGAAACACAAATAATCGCCGATAATATCTATAGAAGCGTTTTACAAAAATTAGAAGAAATCAACCTAAAAGAACTATCTCAAATTTTGAAGGAAGTTAGAAAAACTGTAGAAACAAGATAACAATCTCAAAAGGAGTTGACTTGGTTATTAAATTTAAACCTTTTAACTTTTTAAATAACATTAAATATATGAAGAAAAACTACAAAATTCTTTTATTTATTACTGTAATTGCTATTGTAATACTTGTTTTTTCCCTCATTTTTAAAAACGTCTTTTTCCCTCCAAAAGAGAGAATACCTTCTTCTACAAATATTCAAATAATTATATCTAATTTTGCTTTTTCTTCAATCAAAGACATCGGAATCCAAGTTGTAGATAAAAGCTCTTCAGAATATCAAGAATTGATCAAATCTAAAAATTTTTATGGTGACATATATAAAATAACTTTCCAAGATGAAAGTAATGAATCTTCTATTTTACCAGTTACTGTAAGATATAGGATTCCAAAAGATAATTACTTCGGAGATAACTTCGTGAATTTCGCCTTGGCTTACATTACGCGCGAAGATCCCCCTATTGTTTCAGAATTCAAAGGGGGAAAAATAGTAAAAGTTGAGAATGAGTATTACATAGAAGCACAGACATTCCAAATAACTAAAGTAAATTATATAGGTCTAATCATAGAATCTCCAGAAGAATCATCCGGTGGACTCAAGGTTATAAAAGAAGCACCACCAACTCTTGAACCTGATATTATTTTAATTCCTGGAACAGATCTCAACTTCCTTGGAAAGGTAATGAATGTTCCTAAAAATGGTTATCCGCAATCTTTTTGGTCCTCCCTTTTCCCAAATAGAACCATTTGGAGTTACAATTACCCATTGATATCTACTAGAAGTAAAAATTATAATGATTCTTTTGTTGGTTTTGTTGAAAGAACGGGGATTAACAGTTATGTCGAATTTGAAGGAAGGCGACTTGCTCAAGAACTTTCTAGATTTCCTAATAAAAAGTTTGATATCATTGCACATGGCATTGGGGGATTAATTGCTCGATATGCCTTAGAGTCTAGTCAAACAATTCAAAACGTGGAAAATTTAGTACTCATCTCTACTCCAAATAAAGGAAGCAATCTTGCCAACCCACTTTTTTTAAATTTACTCTTTGGAAAAAACACATATATATTATCTCAATTGTTTAATGTTGAGGATAGTACAATATTAAAAATCACCCTACAAATTAGTTCCTACCTAGATCAAATCAATTCATATTATGAAGACCTTATCCCTAACTCTGAGTTTCTCAAAAAATTGAACTCTTTTGGCATAAGAAATGACATCAGATACTTATCAATAATCGGTACTAATCCGGCAATTGAGGAAAATTTATCAGACAAATATATATCCAGACTGTATCCAGAATTTGTTCAAGGAAATGGGGATGGAATAGTGAGTGTCGATAGTGCAAAGTTAGATGGGATAGACAAAACTTACTATTCTAAAAAAAGCTTTTATGAAATTTATAATGACGCTGATGTTCTGAATACGATAGTTAATTTTTTAGATGAATCCGTACCCTCATATTCAGTGGAGCCTTTTAAAGATGATAATTTTGTCGAATACACATACGAAACAGGAGATGAAAACAGCTCTGCCGTTCAAAATAAAAATACCTACCCCAGTATTGTTTCCACTTTTACCCTTCCATCACAGTATAAAGAAAGTACAATCTTACTGAATCCAACTAAGCAAAGAGAAATAGATGAAGATATAATGAGCATTATTGAAATAGGAGAAAACATCTACTTTAAAAGTCCAAATGCTATTTACAACAAAAATCTAGAAAAAATATTTTTCGGCAAAATTATGGGAGGAATAGTATTTAACAATCAATATTATATATCTACCGTCAATGGTGTATACGTTTTGAATGAAAACAGTAAAATTGATAAAATTAATACAAAAATGCCTTCTAAAGGTACCGAAATTTACTATTTACCTAATATTGGTTTTTTAACTGTGGAATATGAACCAAACAATTGTAGAGTCTATCTCAACGATTCTTTGATAAATGAAGTTAGTAATTTTATATCATTAAAAGTAATAAATGGGGAAGTATACGTTATTTTTGAAGATAAACTAACAAAACTACTAAACAGTGATGTCGTAGAATTAATAAATAATTCTACCATTCAAGATGTTTTAGGAACTCAGTTAGGAGAGATTACTGATTTTGCATTATATAACAATAACTACTTTATTTTATTTTCAAATTATAAGTTGGTCCTTTGGGATAGTTCAAAAAGTGGATTACAACTTATAGAAGACGGAAATATAGGAAGACTAAAATTACAAATATTTAATGATAAATTATTTGTATTTGGAAAAGATCATGTGAGCTACCTACTTTTAAAAGAAGCTATTTTCCCTGGCTTTTTTCAGAGATCTGAAACTCACATAATCGATGTCCATATAGATAAAAGAGGCAAAGGATGGATGATTACTAAAAATAACCGAATTGAAATAATATCATTCTCCTTGTGAGGTGAGTCAACATTAAGAAAGTTCTTACTCTTTTAATCATGCTTCTTCAAATAATGTTAATATTCTCCGATAATTATGATATTGCTTACGAATACTATATGAATGGCCTAAAATACTATAGAAATGCTCAATATGATTTAGCTCAAAATTTTTTTGAGCAGACCTTGCAATTATCACCTAGATTAGAAAGTGAAATGCCTGAAATAAAAATGTATTTAGGATTATCTGCATTCCACAACAACGATTATACTACAGCTAAAATATATTTGCAGCCATTTAAGGGTATCCCTCTTGTAGATGAAGCTTTAAATGTTATTGAATCTTTACCACCAGAATCAGATGATTTCTACTCTACAAATCTAAAAATTAATAATGCTCAACCGTTCGAAGAAGAACAACAAAACTTCCATTATTTAACTTTTTTTATAGTAATGCTAATAATATTTGTCATTTCCTTAGCTGCCTCTTTTTTTACTATTTTTTTGATACGCAAACATCTCTCTTTTGAAAAAAAGGAAAATGTGTTAAATGAAATGGAAACATTGACCAATATAGACAAAGTTGAAACTCAAGGAATCAAATACAAAACAATAGACCAATTTGATGAACCACACATAAAAAAAGTTTGGAAGGTATCATCTCCTTTAAAAAAACTTATAGGGATAACTTCAAATGAAGACATTTTATCAGAAGGAAACAACATATCGAAAGACCACAAAGATGGAAAATTAAATGAGATAGAAGACCTTGAAAACAAACTTGATAAAGATATAGACGATATCTTAAAAGAATCAAATCTTGAAGAGATTGAAGAAATTCTAATTGAGTTAGAAAATAATGGTGAAAAAAGCAGCATTCAAGACCCAGGCACCCTTGAAGAGGAAAGCAAAGAAAAAAACCGAGAAGAATATTCACATTTGGAAAATGTTATAAAACCTGATACAGAGATAAAAAACAACTATTCTTTGATAATGGAAAAAGAAGAAAAAGAATTATTATTTGAAGACGATCTAGTAGATAATGACCTTTTTGATATAATTAAGGAACTAGATACAAAAAAACTTTCTCAAAATAGTTTGCAAGAGTTTTTTCATAAATTATTTTACGATGTTAACAAGGACAAAATATAATTAAAATATGAAATATTGATTTTCTATACAAATGTTGGTATAATATATTTGATTCGAAGTAAGGAATAGCCAATGCGGATGTGGCTCAGTTGGTAGAGCTCCAGCTTCCCAAGCTGGGAGTCGCGGGTTCGAGTCCCGTCATCCGCTCCAAAAAATGGAAGGGGCAGAACGAAGCTCCTTCTTTGTTTGTATAAGGTGTAAAAATGGCTTTGAAGATTGAAAGTGGTAAATTTAAGAATATTACCATAGAAACAGTTGATGATCGTAGGACAAGATATACGCCTGCTACTTTAAGAAGAGCTTTGATGAGCATTTTTGATTTTTCAGGCGTTAACTTCTTGGAATTTTTTGCAGGTAGCGGAATAATGAGCTTCGAAACTCTAAGTAATGGAGCAAAAAGCTCCACAATGATAGATATTTCATCGAAAGCAGTTCACTCAATTTTAAAAAACGCTAAATCTTTAGGAGTATTAGACAATATAAAGGTTATAAAATCGGATTTTAGAAAATCCATTACAAAACTTTCAGGTGAACAATTTGACTACATATTCGCGGATCCTCCATTTAATAATCGTTATGTCCAAGGATTTTTAAAATTCATAGATTCTAATAAATCTTTAATCAGAAGGGGAGGCTACATTATTATCGAAAAACACAAGAGTGAAAAATTCGATTATATACCAAAAAATATAATTAGGGAAGAAGTAAGAGATTACGGGGATATTGAAATCTTAATCTTTATTAAACCATAAAAAAAGGGCCTTAATAAGGCCCTAATTTGGAAATGAATTCTTCCGGGGACAGAACACTCCAGGAGGGAGGGTAACCTACAAAAGTGCTCTGTAGATGTATTATACATCATGAAATTTTTTTCTCAAAATCCAGTTATAGGCAATTACTTTCAATTAATGACGATTAAGGTCGTTTAAATCGATTTAAATCAATAAATCTCAAAAATAGAAAAAATTTCATTATTTGATATTATATTTTTATTAAAAGGAACGTTGGAAAAAAGAGGCACATAATCTAGTGTGTGCCCAAAAGTACCCCAATTTATACCCACAGGATCGTTTAACCCTTCATAAAAAGTTTTGATCACAGACGATTGATAAGTTACATTTTCTCTGGAATCCTTGGTATCATAAAACTCTTTTTCTAAATCTAGCGTCAAACCCAATTTTTCTTGAAACTCTTCATAGTTATTAGATTGGTTAAATGTATTTATCAGCTTTTCATACGAATACTCGCTTCGTTGAAGTTTATTCAACGTTAAAAAACCATCTCCTAAACTTAAACCTCCTGTTGAATGATCCGCAGTCACTATGATCAAAGTTTCTTGAGGATACCGCATGTAAAAATCGATTGCAACTTTCACCGCATCGTCAAAATCTAATATTTCGTTTATCAATGAATAAGTATCATGTGCGTGTGCGGCGTGATCAATTCTTCCACCTTCAATCAAAATGAAAAAAGGAGAACCATCAAATTTACTTAATGCATAATTTAAAATTTCTTCTAACGTAACTCTTTCTGGTTCGTCAGTTAAAAAGGGAAAATTCCCATAATATAACATAATAATTTCATTAGCAAGAGGCGGAATTTCATTAAGTTTCTCTCTGTAAAAATATCCATATTCCTCAGCATTTCTATCCTTAAAATAAGCTTTTCCACCCCCAATGAAAAGATCAAAATTACTTTCTAAAAGATCTTGAGTTATCTTTTGGTAATCTCTTCTATTTACCACGAAACCATAAGCTCCTGCAGGGGTAGCATCGATAATGGTGTTAGTTGTAATGACACCAATTTTGTACCCTCGCTTTTTTAGTTCATAAGTAATGGGAAAAATTTTTTCATCATCAGGGCCAATGTTTATCCTGTCGTTGTAGGTTTTTTCTTTAGATAAAATTGCAGTTATAGCGGCTGCTGAATCCGTTACTCCGTTCATTGAAGAAGTTTCAACCATTCCATAGTACGGTAATTCTAGGATGTGTAGTTGTTCTGTAAATAAATATTGTTTGTACATATTAGATAACTGCATATGTGGTATTCCCATTCCATCCGCTATAAATAGAAAAACATAGTCAAATGAAAAAGAAAGATAAACTAAAAGAGTACTGAAAACAACCAACAAAATTCTTTTCACTTTTAAACACCTTCATTGTTTAAAAAATATTTCAACTAAATTTGCAAAACTTTTATCATCTAATTTATCAAAATTATTTAAAATATATCTTTCTAGATCAAATATCTTTTCTTTGTCAAAGTCTAATCTTTCCATGAAAGATATCACACTTTGTCCATAAGGTTCATCATAAAAGCCTGTTTTTTTGAGTTCTAATTCTGTCAAATAATCCTTAGGCAATACTTCTCTAAGAAATAATAACGAATTGGTTTCAGCTAATATTTCGTGCCAAGTATCATTCGAGGAAGTTTTTACCCTGTAACCAAAAAAGTAATGAGATAATTCATGAATTAAATCCTTGACAGAATTAACAACATAAATACTGGGCAAAACTTGAAAAGACCTACCTTGATCCATATAAAGAATATACATAGGTTCATCGATTTCTGAAATATTTTTCAAAAAATCTTTAGAATCAACTATCCAATCCTTTAACCATTTTTCGTTATAGAAAAAATTATCATAGTTATAAAGAGTATTTTTACTTTTGAAATAAACCATTGCCGTTGAATCGTCACTTTGCCTTTGAACTAAAGAATCACCTTTTTGTCGCGGCAAAAATCCGTTTTGTACATTTAACAAGGCAAACTTTTCAAAAGGAATTGCTGCGTAAAAAAAGATAGTTTTTTCTATAAAGCTGTATCCTATATCTTCATAGAAAATTACCTTTGTTAACCCTGTTGAAAATATTCTAATATTATTATCTTCTTCATCAACTAAAGTTACTGGATAAAAGAAAAAAAATAGAAATAAAACAAAAACAACAAGAAGTAACGTCCTTTTTCTATTATAAAATTTCATTTTTATTCCTTTCTTCATACTTAAAAAAGTTATCCAATTTGAATGCTAATGATTATGTAAAGTACATACAAAGAAAACAGGAAGACTCCTAAACCTCTTCCCACTTTTCGATCTTTTTTGAGCATCGTACCAAGCAACAAGATCAACGCCAGTAAAAGTCCATACGATACATCAAAAGTAACCGGTCTATCTGCCCTAGCACCATTTATTAACGCTGATATACCAAGTATGGCTGCGATGTTGAATGTATTGGAACCAACTATATTCCCCAATACTATATCATCCGAATGTTTAATCGCTGCGACAATAGCGGTAACTAATTCCGGAAGGGAAGTTCCTATAGCGACTATAGTTACCCCTATCAAAGATTCTGAGATTCCAATACTTTTAGCAAATATAATTGAATTATTTACCGTCAATTCTCCTCCTATTGTCAACATAGCCAACCCTAAGGCAGAAAAAGTGATTATTTTAGCCCAGGACTCTTCTTTTTCAACTTTTTTCATTTCTTCGTTTTCAACAAGTTGTTTCCTGACTTGTTGATCATTTTTTGCCATATAATAGAGATAAGCCATAAAAATAAGCAAAAAGGTTATCAATATCATGCCATCGTATCTAGTTAATACACTATTCCCTTCCATTATCATTGCAAATATAACTACTGAAATAATAAGCAAAAAAGGCATTTCTATGTTTACTGTAGATTTTTGAATTTTTGTTGGGGAGATTAAAAAAGAGATCCCCAAAATCAATCCAATGTTTGCGACATTGGAGCCAAGAACGTTTCCTAATCCTACACTGGCTCCTTTTATAGACGAAGAAATAGTAACAACTAATTCAGGTGCACTGGTACCAAAGGCCACTACCGTCAAACCTGCAAACAGTTCGGATACACCTGCTTTCCTTGTTAATCCAAGGGCACCTTCTATTAACCTATCTGCCCCTCTTATTAAGAGGAAAATACCTAAAGCTATTAATAGAATATTCACCAATCAATCTTCACTCCTTTTTTTGGCTATTTCCCTTTTGTTTCTCAGGTATACAAAAAGCAAAAAGCCTAGCACGATTAAAATAAAGCTTATAACCACAGCCACCCGAAAATTTCCAAGGTAAAGACTATCTGTTCTTAATCTTTCGATTGGGATTCGGCCAATAGAATAAAGAACTAAATACAGAGCGGTAACTTCTCCATATGTTTTTCTCCTATTTCTAATAAAATAAAACAATATCAGAAATACCACCAAATTCCAGGCAGATTCATACAAAAATGTGGGGTGAAAATACTCATAGGCTTCATATCCCGACATTCGGTCCTGTAATGAAACGTACATCTTCCATGGAAGGTTTGTAGGTGAACCATATGCTTCGTGATTGAAAAAATTACCCCATCTCCCAATAGCCTGAGCTAATGGTAAAACAAAGGTGAATAAATCTAACCCTTGCAGAAAGGTAAAGGTACATTTCTTTTGCAACCGTGTATACAAAAAAACAATTAAAAAGGCAGCCAATATCGCTCCATGTATAGCCAGACCGCCATGCCATATCTTAAAAATTTCTGAAGGATTTTGAGAGAAATATTTAATATTAAAAAGAACATAATATAATCTTGCTCCTACAATACCAAATATAATTCCTAAAGAAACAGCCGTAAAAAGATCGTCTTCGTTTATTTTTTCTCTTTCAGCTTCTTTCTGAGCAATAAATGTTCCCAACAGTATCGATGAAGCGATTAACAGTCCGTACCATCTTATTTCTAATGAACCAACCGTAACCAAAACAGGACTGAAATACCATTCCCCAGAAAAACTTTTTGGCAAGATAACTATACAAATAACTAAAAAAGATGTTATTGAGATCCACAAAGTGTTAAAAAAGACTTTATCCCTTTTCATACTCTTCCTCCTAAAAGTCAAAAATCCCTATAGAACATTTATTAAGTGTATTGAATCTCCATACCTTGTTTGCAATTCGTGTTTTAAATTAGGATATCTATCGAAACTTTGAATAGAAGATAAAAAACGCTCTACCATTTTTCTTGAACTTTCTATTATGTTCACATCTTCGGCTAAATCTAAAAATTTAAATTCCGGTACCCCATGCTGTTCCACTCCAAAGAATTTACCAGGGCCTCTCCATTTTAAATCGATTTCTGCTACCTCAAAACCATCTAATGTTTTAGAAAAGGAGTTCATTTTACTTTTTATCTCATTGTTGGCATCATCATCTAATACTAAGAAACAATAAGATTGTTTTTCACTTCTACCAACTCTTCCCCTGAGCTGATGCAATTGAGATAATCCAAAACGATCGGGATGTTCTATGACCATTACCGTGGCATCAGGAATATCTATCCCAACTTCTACTACCGATGTGGAAACCAATATATCGTATTCTCTTTGAACAAATTTGTCCATAACTTCATTTTTTTCTGAAGGTGAAAGCCTTCCATGTAAAAGTCCGACTTTATATTCTTTAAAAACTTCACTTAGCTCTTCATACATACTCATCGCGTTTTTTAATTCTAAGGCTTCAGATTCTTCTATCAATGGATACACGAAAAACACTTGGTTCCCCTGATCTAATTCTTCTTTAACAAACTCATACAAACTTTTTCTGTTGGATTCAGCAACAAGTATTGTTTTAATCGGTCTTCTTCCTTTAGGCACTTCGTCGATTAAGCTAACGTCTAAGTCGCCATAAAAAGTCATTGCCAAGGTTCTAGGAATGGGAGTTGCTGTCATTACCAAAATATCGGGATGATTCCCTTTTTTAATAAGTTCCAACCTCTGATTCACTCCAAATCTATGTTGTTCATCAATCACTACCAACCCTAGTTTTTTAAATTCCACATCCTGTTGAATGATTGCATGGGTACCAACTACAACATCAATTTCTCCAACCCTTAGCTTTTCTTTTATTAATATTTTGTCGCTTTCCTTCGTATCTCCTGTTAACAAAGCTACTTTCAAACCTAAAGGCTCTAAATCCTTTGATAGCCTTTTAAACTGTTGCTTTGATAAAACAGAGGTGGGGTTCATAACCGCTGCTTGATAGCCGGCTTCACAAACATCTATAATCGCTAGCTCTGAAACAACGGTTTTACCAGAACCAACATCCCCCTGTAAAAGCCTGTTCATAGGATATGGAGAAATCAAATCTTTTTTTATCTCTTCATAACTTCTTTTTTGAGCTTGTGTGAGCTCAAAATTTAAAGTATTGAGAAAGTTTTTAGATAATTCTCCCTTTATCTCCTTCGTCGCACCTTTTTTCATCTCTTTCATCTTCAATTTCAGATATATCATGGCTAATTCAAATAAAATTGCCTCTTCGTATTTTAAAGAGTACCAAGCCCTTTCTTTATGATAAATACTCAAAGGGAAATGGATTCCCTTTATTCGCTTTTTCAAATCTAATAAATTGAATCCTTGAACAAATTCTTCGGGTAAAAATTCTTCTAAAAAATATGTCTGTTTAATAACTTCTTTTGCTATTTTTCGCATAGTTGTTTGGAAGATACCAGAGGTCAGTGGATAAACCGGTAGAATTTCTCTTTTGAAATCCTCCTCATTTTCAATCACTTGGAAATCGGGTGACTTCATCTGTTTCATACCGTATGAATATTCTATCTTTCCATAAAAAGCAGATTTTACGCCTCTTTTTAAAAAAGATTTTACATAGTCCTGGTTGAAAAAAGTAACGATTATGACCCCAGTGTCATCTTCCACGGAAAAGTTGTAAATAGTTAACCCTTTATTTATTTTTGCTTCCTCACTTTTCACTACATTTCCTATTATTACGACTTTTTCATCCTCTTTGGCGTTAAATATTTTAACAACCTTTCTTCTGTCTTCGTAATCCCTTGGTGGATAGTAAAAGAAATCTTTTAATGAAAAAATACCTAATCTATTTAGAACTAAAGCCCTTTTTGTTCCTACTTTTTTTATATATTTTATATCGGTGAGTGGTGCTAATTTTTTTTCTGGTTCTACCGAAACTTCATCAATTAAATATCGCTCTTTTAAAATCTTTAAGGAATCTCTTAAGCCTTCTAGACGTCTTTCCTTGCGTTTTTCTGGCAATGTTTTAAGAGGTTTTATATAAGTCAAAATCTTTTTAACATCTTCTAAAAGACCATTTTCTTTAATTGTTTTAAAATTATTTTTTGCAACGCTATAAAAACTTGGGAAGATCTCTTCCCAAGTTATCATTCCTTTTTCTTTAAGTTGAACTACATAATCAAAAGAATTTATGACTTCTTCTATCATTGTCCTTGAAAACTCCTATTCTTTAAGAGAATATTTTTCAAAGTTACTCAATGACTCTGTTTATAATAATTTTACCATCTTTTTGATATATCTTATATCCATTCAATTCAGCTTCTTCAATTTGACCATCTTCTATAAAAGGTTTAACTTTCATCAAAGAAGCATTTTCAACATAGAAATCCTTCAGGCTACCTTCAAGTGTGTATCCATAAGATTTTACTTTCAAGTAAACAGAAAATACGATCAAAAACCAACTCAAAGATACCAGCAATAAAAAAGTCATTACTTTAATCATTACTTTACTATCCTTCTTGTGATGAATTCGTAATCACTGAAGAAACTTTCGATCCTATCTTGATATCTGGAATAATTAGACGATCCTTCTTCTTTTAAACCCTTATAATAGTTATAAACAGCTTCATAATTGCTAACAATGTTTTCTGCCAGTTGATTTTTTAAGTTTTCATCCCTCAAGGTTGAGTATAACTCAGATAACAATTTTAACGAATTATCTGGTATTCCTCTAAATTTTTGGGCCATGTAATAGTCCGCTTCTCCCTCTTTTTGGGTAATAAAAATTATATTGTTTATTAATTCATCTTGTGGATATATATTTATCAATCTTGCGGTTAACAGCAAATATTCGTAATAAACATCTTCCCATTCAGGGAACCTGTTCCAACCCCCGGGAAGGATATATATAGCTTGCTGCTCCCAATGATGAAAATTATTGTAAGCGTCATTTTGAAGTTTTTCTAATACTTCTATCTTATCCAATGGAATATAATTCTTTAACTGTTCGTATAGAATTACAATGTTATAATATATTCTGCCTATCAATCTATAGGCATTTTTTTCATTGAAGGATAAGTATGAATATTCCAACTGGTTTATCCCGTCGTAAAGGGTTTGAATTTTTAAAATAATCTGTTTAGCGTTGTTGTTTGTGTCACTGGAATAAATTGGTTCCACGGTGTCTCTTAAAATATTATCTGGAAATGGCATTAAATCAAGTACACCCTCAAATTCTTCGATCATAAAATCGTAACCATTGATTTCTTTTGCAAATATTTTAGGTAAATCTTCATAAGTAAGAGAATTTTGCCGAATTCTAGACGTCAAAAGTTGAGAAAGATAAAATGCTGACTTCCCAAAATTAGGGTTCCATTTTAATGATTTCTGAAAATATTCGAAGGCATTTTCATAGCTTTGTTGTGCTTTACTTTCATATGATATCTTCATATTTCTGTAATTTTCTATCTGCGATTCTATCTGATTTATACTTTGAGTTACTCTTTGAAAACTGGCACTTCCAGGAGTGTAATTCACTAATTGTTTTTGAAGGCTAGATTTTTGAGCTTCAAGTTGACTTATAATATTCGGTATTTGACTTTCAGTAGCGTTAATAAGAGATACCATGGAATTGTATTCACCATTTCCTTTAACGAAAAAAGCTTCCGAGGTAACCTCGTTCATTTTGTAGTATGATGCTACTATCCCAACCACCACTAAAGGAATAATCACAATCTGACTTTTTTTGATATTAAAGCTTTTTACATGTGGATTGAACTGTTCTGATACAGCACTTGAGAGAATAAATACACTTAATATAAGATTTGGATGCATGTGAAATGCAAACTCTGTGAAAGCGTGGATTACCATAACCGCAGCACTCCATCCAAGTAAGGGAAATAAAAGGCTCTTGTTGTCATCGTCTTTTTCAGACTTTAAAACCTTAAAGTATATCACCATTAAACTTACCAACATTAGCAATATTGAGGAGAAACCTAAAATGCCCGTCTCCCCCAACACCTGTAAATAATCGTTGTGAGCCCTTTTGAAGTTATTCCACGCATATAAAAATCTTTCGGGGTTTCCAGCTTGCACCTCAGCTAGGTAGTGAACCGAATAAACTGGATATGTATTTATTCCACTTCCGATTATAAAATGATTTTTATGATTCTCATCTGCAAATTGTTTTACAGCGGAAAGCCATGACAGACTTCTTTCATCCCAAGAAGAAACAGAAGTCATTGCTGCGAAGCGGTCTGCAGCAATTACCTCTCCCCCTCGGTTGAATGGTGTTTCAAAATTAAACATAAGAAATAAAAAGGCTAAAACAGATAAAACCAAAATTATCCAAATTTTAAACTCTTTACTTTTTACATAATTTTTCAAGGTTTCTTTTTTATTGGAAATGAGGTGAGATATTATAGCTAATCCTAAACCAACAAAAGTGGCAAGGTAAATAGAACGAGTTTGGGCTAACAAAACAACCCAATACATTATCAAAACATTCGCTAAAGCATATATTCGAATGTAGGTATTCGTATTTTTCCTTAAAGTAAAATATATAGAAATTGGTAACAGCTGTGCCAAATAATCTGAAACAAAATTTGGATTCCCAATAGTTGTTCTTAAGGCAATTCTTTGAGATGGATCGCCATACTTACCAAAAAACAAATCAAAACCTAAAAACTTATTCAAAAGCCCATCTATGGCAATAACAGTCCCAGTAACCATAAAAACAAAAAGACCGTACTCAATAAATTTAAAATCCTTTCCAAAGCGTGTGGTAATTACATACGAAAAAAAAACAATAAGAACGATATAAAAAGCTATCCCTAAAGATGTAGATAGATAATATTTATTCTCCATATAAACCGATATCAAAGATAAAAAGGCAAAAATGCTGAAAAAAGATAAAAAAATTTGTGGATAAGTGAACTTTATTGAAATAGGTTTAGAAAGGTATCTGAACAAATAATAAATTAAAATAACGACCATGAATAAAGAAAAAACCAAATGTTTTTGTGTGGAATACTCATACACCAAATTGGGTAACATTAAAAAAGGTATTAAAGCAAACAAAACTAACAAAATCAATATATCATTAGGAAATTTAGCTTTCTCTTGCAAATAAATTAACCTCCTTTGTGGTTCGCCGGTTTGTGCAAACCAATTAATCAAAATAGATTTAAAATACTTCTGGGGGTTTGGTTTGCCGGTTTTCTAAACGATGTTTTTTAATTGTTTTATGGTTTTTAAAAAGGTTTTAGGGGCCTTGGCCCTTAAAGGTTTACGCCTTTTAGAATGCCCTTCCAAATACTAAAATAAATTTAAAGGTTCTTGGGGGGTATCCCCCAACGCCCTATTTTAAACCAAAAAAATCAATAACTGCATTTTTAATAATTTCAGCAAAAACATCTACATATTTTCCATTTGTAAACTCATCTACCACTTTAGGGTTACTGATAAATTCCATTTCAAATAAAACAGCGGGGCTTCTAGTATAAGCCAAAACAGCAAACTCCGCAGTATAAACTCCCCTAAATTTAACTCCATTTACATTCAAATAATTTCCCAATATATTAGCAAACTTCTCACTTTCATCTAGACTGTTTTCTTTATCCGTTACCCATGTTTCTATGAGAGTCTTATCGGAATTAAAATCTAAATTTTCCCGATAGGCTATTCTTCTTGCATATGCGCTTTCTGAAAAATCAAAATAGTAAACCTCCGATCCATAAACTGTTGAATCTTGAGGATAATCATTCAAGTGTAAACTAATGAATAAATCCGCACCTTTTTCATTAGAAAAAACCGCTCTATCATGTAAATCAACGTATACATCATTTGCCCTAGTCAAATAAACGTTAACACTGTACGGTTTCAAAAGTTCTTGAGCTCTTTTTGCTACTTCTAAAGTAATATCTTTTTCAAAAGTTTGGTTAGGGCCAACAGCTCCCGGATCTATCCCTCCATGACCTGGATCCAAGACTAAAACAGGCAAGGTTATTTTATCTTTAAAAGAAAGGTCTAATATGATTCTATTTTCTTCAATTAATTCCTCTAAATCAGCAGAGTTGTTCAGTTTTACCTGTATCCATACTTCTGTTGGTGAATAGTGATACGCCTTTATGTAATTAATCTTATTGTTGTATTCTTCATAGTAATAAGAATTGGGAATTTCGGCCCCTTTAATCTTAATCAAATATCCAGATTTATTAACCAAGGGATATATTCCAACATCTTCAGGACTTGAAGAAAGTTCTATTATTATTCTAGCATCAGTTTTTTGTATGATCGTTTTTATTGAACTTAATTGAGTTAGTGGCAGATTCAAGTACACAGCAGAAACATTAGAAATTAATTCTAGGTTGATCAACTTAGCTATCAATTCTGTAGTTAAATAAATCTCTCCATCGACTATTTTTAGATCATTTGGATCGAAATGAATGGATTCGGTGCTGTTAATAATTGCTAAACTATTCTGGGGAAAAATGAAAACTTTCCATTTACTATCTTTTATGTAAATCAACGTATCGTTATATACATCTAAAGTTCTTCCACTTTTTTCAGAAATAACCTTTAAACTAACATATAGATTCTCCCCATCTTCATAATAGTAAGCAGAATCTATTTCTCTCCATTGAAAATAAAGTGTTTTTGGAAATGTAATAACTGAGAGAAATAAAAAACCAAAAATTATTAACCGCCGAATTACCCTTTTACTCATCTTTTTATCCCCTTGGTTGATCAGTTAAAATTTCTAATATCTTTTCTGCAATATCGTAATTGGGAAGAACAAAATCCGCATAACCTTCTTGGGCAACAATTTTAGGCATTCCATAAACAACGGAAGTTTCTTTTGACTCCGCTATAACCGTCCCACCGTAATGTTTAACTTTAAATGCCCCTTTCGCACCGTCTCTTCCCATCCCTGTCAGAATAACTACTAGTGCGTTTTCTTTAAAAATCTCCGCAGCTAGGTCAAAAGTGAAATCAGCTGAAGGCCGTACGTTATTAATTTTATCGCTTTTATCTAGAAACAATTTTATTTTATGATCCTCTTGCTTTAAACCTAAATGAAAATCCCCCGGGGCAACATATACAACATTCTTTTGTAAAGATTCACCATCTTCGGCTTCTTTCACCTTTAAATTTGAAATTTTATCCAATCTATAAGCCAACGAAGCTGTGAAACCTGCCGGCATATGTTGAACAATAATTATAGGGACATTTAAATTTTCTGGTAGTTGTGGAATTAAAACGTCTAAAGAACGAGGCCCTCCTGTTGAACTCGCTATCAAAACAACTTTTTCTCCCAATATATTTATTCTTGCACTTTTCCTTATCTTCTTGCTTCCTACAAAATGGATATTTTTCAATCTTTCGATAGAGACATTCATACTTTCTCTTATCTTTCTCAACAATTCATCCTGAACGTCTCTTATAGTCCAAGAGGTACTTCAGCTGGTTTTTGAATGAAATCAAAAGCTCCCTTTTCTAAACATTCTATTGTAATAGAGGCTTCTTTTGAAGTTAAACTACTTACCATAATAACCCTTGTTGGAGATTTTAACATTATCTCACTTAAAGCATCGAGCCCATTCTTTTTAGGCATTTCAACATCTAAAGTAATCACGTCTGGTTTTAAGGACACAGCTTTTTCTACCGCTTCAACTCCATCTTTAGCTAATCCAACCACTTTCATGTCAGGTTCTTTGTCTATAATATCTCTTAGAACCATTCGCATAAAAGCGGAATCATCAACTATTAAGGCCTTTATCTGATCCAAGTATTTTCCTCCTCATTATTTTTCTCTTTTTTTATAAATAAAACCACATAAATTTAAGAAAAGCAAAAAAACTATTGCTAAGATTATACCATATTTAGGATTTAGATTGAAAAAAGCGCGACCGAATATAATTATTCCGATCGCAACAGCGAAGATAGAAGTTATAAAAACCGATGCAGCAGAAACATCTTTGATTATCTTTACCGACGAACTATAAAAAGGATGAAGAAAATCCAACAGTTTCTCTGTTACGGTATTCACTGTTTCCATGATCAACACTAGCATAACTGTGAATATTAAAAGTATAAACTCTACTTGAGTTAAGTTGGCAAAAATAGCAACAATTAACACTATCAACCCTATTAAACTTTGTATTCTAAAATTTCTTTGAGTTTTATAAATTTCAATGAGCCCTTTCAATGCGTAAGAAAAACTACTTTTTAGGCTCCTATTTTCATCATTTTTATTCATAACCTTTCCCTAATTTTTTATACATTTTAGTTGACTCTAAAGGATACCTTTTTTTATATAAAGCATAACCAATTTTGAGAGCTTTTTCATCAATTTCTAAGTAACTTTCTGATACGTTCAAATTGACTTCTTCTATAAGCCTTTCCAAACTAATTACCTCAGTTACTGAACAAAGGACCCCTAACCCTATCATGTTAGCCACATTTTTGTTTGATAATTCTTCTATAGCTATTTGTGAAGCTGGGACTTTGATTATTTTTTTGGTAATCCTTTCTACATACTGAGGTATATTTTCAACAAATTTTTCATCGTATAATAAAATGCCATTTCTTTTGAGATTCCCAATATGACTTAAACCAACATCGTGCATCAAATACAATATATCAAAATTTTCAGCTTCAGGATAATCTATAGGTTCTTGATCGAAAAGCACATCACAATAAGAAAGTCCACCTCTCACTTGGGCACCATAATGTTGAGATTGAACTACCCAAAATCCTTCTTTTACCAATGCTTTTGCAAATATTATTCCCATTAAGATGTTACCTTGACCGGCTTCTCCACTGAATCTCACCGAATTAGGTGTACTTATTGAACTACTCACTTTGGTGATACCTCCTGTGAAACCAATTTTTTCCTTAATTTTTCATACCTGTCAACGTAGCCTTCTTTTTCAACTTTCAGAAATTCACCTATTATAATCTTATCTTTCAAGTCATTTTCATACATATTTTTAGCTTTGCTTAGTATGACAGAGTTATCTTTGAAATATCGCAACATTTTAGTAGGTCCCGTCATTTTATTGTATCTTCCATAATAAGTATGGCAATTTGTAACAATCTCAACAACCGACATACCTTTGTGTTTTAAGGCGTTTTCTATGTATTTAACGGATAACATGTAATGAAAAACGGTTGATCTAGCTACGTAAGTGGCACCCGAGGTTATTGCAAGATCAACAGCATCAAAATTGTTTTCTAAATTCCCATAAGGGGAAGTTGAAGCGTAAGTCCCAGGAGGTGTTTCAGGTGAATATTGCCCGCCTGTCATGCCATAAATAGAATTGTTGAAGATAATAACAGTTAGATCCATGTTTCTACGGCAAGCGTGAATAAAATGATTTCCACCTATTGCCAGTATATCTCCATCTCCTCCCATTACTACCACATTAAACTCTGGCTTTGCTAGTTTAACTCCTGTTGCAAAGGCCACAGCCCTTCCGTGGAGTGTGTGCATAGTGTTAAAGTCAAGGTACCCTGTAGCTCTTGAAGAACATCCTATACCTGATACAACTGCCACTTTGTTTTTATCTAAACTTAAATTATCGACCGCTTCCACAAAACTTTTCATTATTATTCCATTACCACATCCAGGACACCATACATGGGTCATTCTATCTTTTCTTAAATACTTAAAGTATCTTTCTACAGGCATTTTATCCCACCTTTCCATTTTGATATTTATTTTGATCATTCAACAACTTTTGTTTGTATGTTGCAAGTATCAAAAAACAGTTTTGTTAGACTATCCGGATAACCTTCTCTATAATAAACCTTTTTTATTCCAGCGTTTATTATCAACCTAGCACATACAGAACATGGTTGGTGGGTGATATAAATTGATGCGTTATCAGTACTAATACCAAATTTAGCAGCTTGCATCAAGGCATTTTGTTCTGCATGAAGACCATAACAAATTTCTTGGTTTTCTCCACTTTTTATACTTAAATCGTCCCTTATGCAACCTATATCATCACAGTGAGGAAAACCGGACGGCGGTTGATTGTAACCGGTTGCTAAGATCCTTTTTTCCTTTACAATTACTGCTCCTACTTTTCTATGCAAACAGGTTGATCTTTTACTTACCAAATCCGCTACTTCCATAAAATATTTGTCCCAATCTTTCCTTTTTTTGAATAAGTTGGGACTATTAAAATTTTTATTCTGCAAATAATTTTCAACTTCATCCTTTTTTCCCAAGAAAAAACCTCCCTTATGTTGGAGCTATATCTAATAACTTCTCAAAAACTAACCTTGAAAAGTTTAAACCTTTTGTAGTTAATTTAATAGAATCATCTATAGATATATATTCTTCCAAATTATTTTTTAACTGATTTAAGACATTGTCAACCAAATTTTTAGAGAATCTTTGAACCAAAGAATCATAAGTTATTCCTTTTGTTAGCCTCAAAGACATAAATAGTGTTTCTAACAACTCAGCAAACTCGTCATTCAACTTTTTTGTCCGATATGGAAGCTTATCATCATTTAATTGTGTAATATATGCTTTAACATCTGAAGTATTCACATATCTTTTTTTGTTGATATACCCTCCAGCAGAAACTCCAAATCCAACATAATCTAAGTTATACCAATAAAACAGATTGTGAATACATTCTTTGTTGGGTAACGACCAACTTGAAATTTCATATCTATTATATTCAGATTTCTCAAATTGATCATAGATATAATCAAGGAGGTCGTATACCAAGTCATCTTCCGGAAGTTTCATTTCCTTGATTTCAAGAAAATGTTTTAAGGGAGTATCATGTGAAGAATCCAATAAATAATAAGAAATATGAGAAGGTTTCATCTTTTCTATAAATTCCAAATTACTATTAACCGTATCGAAATTTTCATATGGTAATCCGACGATAAAATCTATATTTATATTATCATAAAAAGACGTCAAAAGTTTATAAGATTCTAATTCTTTATTAAAATCATGAGATCTTCCAACAGTTTTTAATATCTTATCAGAAGTACTTTGAAACCCCATTGATATTCTGTTGATTCCTATTTCCTTATAAAAATGTACTTTTTTCTCATTAACACTTTCTGGATTTACCTCTATCGTGAATTCTTCTAAATTAGAAAGATCAAGATGTTCTTGTAATGTACGAAAAGTTTGAAAAATAAATTCTTCCTCAACAAAAGACGGGGTTCCACCTCCAAAATAAATCGTTCTAACTTTCCTATCTTTTAATTTTTTACCTTTCAAAGCGATTTCTTTGTATAATGCGTTAAAATATTCTTCTTTTAAAGATAAATCGGTTGTAGATACATAGTCACAATAAAGGCATCTCCTCACACAAAAAGGTATGTGTAAATATAATGCAATATAATTAGAATTCAAAAAACAAACCTCCTCCTTTTTCGTTGAACGAAAAAAGTAGAGGCAACTTAAGATTTTCATTATAAATATAAAATTCGTAAAAAAAATCTTGACCAAAAGCTATTCTTGTACCAAGATGCAACTGCTGATCGAATATATTCATTGGAACTGAAAATCCAATATTTGGGTACCATTTTTGTTGTATTAACGCTGCTCCTACGTCGATTGTATCTACATAGTAGCTGTCTAGGTTAACGAGAGGAACATTTAAATAGAAACCATTTGAATAACCTAAACTAATTGGTATTTCTATAGGCCTATATATTCGAGCTTTTACTTCAAATAGATTTATATTTTTATTGTTAAAAAGAAATAAATTTCCTATAGCATATGAAGGGACATTGAACTTAGCTTGAGTGAAGTTATATATATCGTGGTCGACATTTTTAACCTCAACTCTTTGAAAATTTTTTACTGTCAAAACTCCCAAAAAATTATTTTCAAGTTTGTACTCATATCCTACACCAAATTCACTGTTGTATACTGGTACATTCACAAACACATTAAAAAAAGACTCTCCAGTTTTCAGTTTTATCGTCCTGTTGAAGAGCTTATTTTCTATATATAAAGAGTGGTAATCGGAATAACCGATCTCTAATCCAAAATCTTCAAAAGACGATGTAGACAGTGTAAAGGTCGCACCTTTATTTTCTATCTCTGGACCGAAGGGAGTGTACCCTACATAAGATAAAAGTATTGTTGAAATAAACATAAAAAATCCGATAAAATACAATTTTCTCAAGGATCATCACCTCGTGATGATTTTCAATTATCTTCAAGTAATTCATTGAGTATTTCGTTCGTTTTTTGAGGGTTAGCTTTGCCCTTTGTTTGCTTCATAACTTCGCCAACAAAAAATCCCAAAAGTTTCTTTTTACCATTCTTATACTTTTCAACACTATCGGGATTTTCTTTTAAAACATTTTCAATTATTTTTCTTAACTCATCTTCATTTTCTATTTGTTTTAAGCCTTTCTTTTCAACGATCAGTTTGGGGCTATCACCTGTTCTATACATCTGGGGAAAAATATCTTTAGCGATCTTTGTTGAAATTGTATTTGTATCTAAAAGCATTTTTAATTCCGCAAAATGCTCGGGTTTAATTTTTACATTTTCGATACTATCCTCATTTTCTTTCATCTCTCTTAATAACTCAGTTAAGATAAAATTACTAACAAATTTGGCATCCTTAGTCAATTCTACGCATCTTTCATAATAATCAGCTAACTCTTTGTCTGAAGAGAGAATTTGTGCGTCATATTCAGGTATGTTGTACTGTGCAACAAACCTTTTAGTCTTCTCTTCTGGCATTTCAGGAATGAGTTTTTTTACTGTTTCAATAAGTTCATCGTTCAAAATTAGGATGGGGAGATCTGGTTCAGGAAAATATCTGTAGTCCATCTCTTCTTCTTTTGTTCTCATCGAAAATGTCTCTTTTTTGTTGGCATCCCACCCTCTCGTTTCTTGTATTAACTCCCTACCTTCTTCTAAATTATTAATAATCCTATCTCTTTCATATTCTAACGCTTTTTCTACAAATTTGAATGAGTTTATATTCTTAATCTCTACCCTTTTACTTATTTCTTCGTTTTTTTGGTTAAGAATAGAAATATTTGCATCACATCTCAAAGCTCCTTTTTCCATATCACCCGTTGAAATATCAGCGTATCTAAGCAAATTTCTTAATTTCTCCATAAATATCCTTGCCTGTTTAGGAGTCTCTATATCCGGCTCGGTTACAATTTCTAAAAGAGGTATGCCTGCCCTATTAAAATCGATTAAACTTTCTTGAGCATAGGAAATCTGATCCCCTTCATGAAGCATCTTAGCCGTATCTTCTTCCATATGCATCCTTCTTATTCTTATCTTTTTGCCTTCAACGTCTATGTATCCTCCACTTACTATGGGATGAAAATACTGCGTAATTTGATAACCCTTTGGCAAATCGGGGTAAAAATAATTCTTTCTATCGAACCTAGAAAACTTATTTATACGTCCATTTAATATTAATCCAGCTTTTATCGCAAGTTTAAGCGCTTCCTCGTTTAATACCGGCAACGTTCCAGGTTGGCCTGTACATACTGGACAAATATTAATATTCGGCTCAGCTTCATAATGCTCTGTACTACATGAACAAAAGGCTTTGGATTTTGTTAGTAATTGGGCGTGTATTTCTAATCCTATAATGGTTTTATACATAATTTTTCAACTCCCTGGAGGTCTCTTTAAAGAAATTGTCTGCTATAGTTAATAATTCCTCATCCTTCATATATCGACCAATGAATTGTATACCAAAAGGTAACCCTTGGACATCACCAAAAGGAATACTTATGGCAGGTGATCCATTTAAATTCGCAGGGATTGTAAAAATATCCATTAAATAATAATCTAAAGGTTTTAACTTTTCCCCTATCTTTGGTGGGAGAACAGGAGATGTGGGGGTCATTATCAAATTATAATCGTTTAAAACTTCCTTTATTTTGTCACTCAACAATTTTCTTACTTTTGAGGCTTTTGAGTAATATTGATCGTAATAAAGAGAAGATAGATTAAAAGTTCCCATCATTATTCTTCTTTTTACTTCCATACCAAAACCAACTTCTCTAGTAGATTTATACATTCTATTCAAACCTAAGGCATCGTTCCTCAACCCATATTTGACACCATCGTATCTTGAAAGATTGGATGAAGCTTCAGCAGGGGCTATTATATAATAAATTGCTACTGAATATTCAAGTTCCGGTATGTCTTTTACGTCAACTATTGCTCCTTTGCTTCTCAAAAAGTTAATAGCCCTTTCAAATTGTTTTATTACATTATTATCTGCATTTTCATGGTAAACAACCTTTGGAATGCAAATTTTGGTTTTGGATAAATCTATATCTACATCTTTTACCAGATCTTTATCGTGCTCCAACGTGGTTGAATCCTTGGGATCTTTTCCTTTCATAATTTCTGTAACAGTTCTAACGTCCTTAACATTATTTGCAAAAACACCTATTTGATCCAATGAAGATGAAAAAGCGGTTAAACCGTATCGTGATATCATACCGTATGACGGCTTAAATCCAACAACACCACAAAAAGCGGCGGGCTGTCTTACTGAGCCTCCGGTATCGGATCCTAGAGAAAATGGAACGTACCCTGCTGCTACAGCTGCAGCTGAACCTCCACTACTACCCCCCGGGACTCGTGCCAAATCCTTAGGATTTCTTACAGCTCCAAAGGCTGAATGTTCGTTGGTATTACCCATGGCAAACTCGTCCATATTAGTTTTCCCTACCACTGTAAAACCTGCTTTTAAAAGCCTTTCAACGGCAGTTGCGGTATAAGGAGAATTATAATTTTCAAGGATTTTAGAACCGTTTGTTGTTTTAGTTCCTTCAACTAAAATGTTATCCTTGACCAAAAAAGGTATGCCAAAATAGTCGCCATCTTTATTCCCTTCAACCTTTTCTATTCTCAAAACTGAATTTATTTCTTTATCTTTTTCATAAATCTTTTTGATACTTTCTTCTATGACATTTTTACCAACCAAATCATCTATGGTCAAATACATCACCTCAAAAAAGAGTTTTAATTAAAATATGTAGTATCTAAAATCGAATATCAAAAGTAAAACAAAACTTGCAATAATTAATCCGTAAGACAAGTAAGAAAGCGTTCTCCACCCTTGGTAACTCCTCTTTGTGTACCTTATAGGTGTTAACCAACCAAAGGTAAAACCTATTCCTAATCCTCCTAAATGTGCAAAATTGTTTATATTAGCACCTGGTAAGAATCCCCAGATCACGTTTATTAAGATAATTGGGAGTAAAGCGGTCCCTGTTACAGGTCTCAATATAGTTGGGGTATCGTGCCTAAATCCCGCCCCAAAAAGTAGTCCTATCAATCCGAATATCGCACCTGATGCTCCTACAGAGATCGCACCCGGTAAAAATAAGTGGGTTAAAAGATTACCAAAAAGCCCTGATAAAATGTATATTGAAATAAATCTTTCTTTTCCATATGCCCTTTCAACTAAGTTTCCCACGTAAAATAGGGCAAACATATTGAAAAATACATGAAATAATCCACCATGAACAAACATAGAAGTAATCAATCGAAACCACTCCCCAGCAGTGATTAAATTACCAAGTTGGGCTCCAAAAAGTATGTATATACGTGGGCTAGAAAAAGCTCTTATACCACCAAATAAAAACATCATTATAAATATCAAAACATTCAATATTATTAAGTAACTTGTGACATTTCTTTGCATCTCTTTCTCCTTTCTTTATCTATATGTATGGTATGCCTTAGTTTTCACGGAGTTTGATTCCTTTATCGTTCAATCTTTCTAAAATGGATCTTTCCACTTCATTGACTTCTTCTTCTGTTAAAGTTTTATTTTCTGATCTATAAACTATTGAAACGGTTATACTTATTTTATCTTCTTCTATGTTTTTCCCTCTGTAAACGTCAAAGATCTTAAAATCTTCCACAATATCTGCAGCACTTACTATTATTTCTTGAATCTCTTTAAATTCGATGTTGATGGGAACAATCATAGAATATTCCCTTTTGATAGCAGGAAAATCCACTTTTTTGAATTCTCTTTTTATTTCTTTTTTATCTATAAAAATCTTATCCAGATTGATCTCACAGATATATATTGGGTCTTTTATTTCGTAATAATTCTCTGCTGTTGCCGGATCAAGTAGACCTAAAAAGCCAACTTCTTCGTTATTGAAAAATAACCGAGCACTTTGTGCTTTCAGAAAACCAGGTTGATCATTTCTTACGTATTCTATTTTTACGTTGAATTCATTCAATAAGTTTTCTAAAGCTCCTTTTACAGAATAAAATGTAACCTCTCTCTTATCTGTGAAATCATCATTATTTTCTCTTCCTGTTGCAACAAAGGCGAGGTTAGTAAACTCCTTTGCACCTGTCTCACCGTCTTTATCTGCTTGAAAAACTTTATCAATTTCGAACATTTTTATATCTTTTGTTTGGTTTCTATAATTAAAAGAAGCCGAATCTAATAAACCATATATCAATTTGAATGACATGTATTCTAATTCCGCAGAGATAGGATTAATCAATCTTAAATCCAATTTGTTTTCCATCCACATTTTATTCCCGTTGTTCAGCGGAAAGGTCTTTGCCTCGTGATAACCGTTAGCCAACATAATCTCTGCTACCTTTTCTTTAAAAGAAACAAAATCTCCCTTACTTCCGATCATTCCACTTAGATTTGGGAAAGCAGACTGTATTTTTGAATAGCCGTAAACTCTACCAACCTCTTCAACAAGATCAATTTCTTGTGTAATATCTGGCCTTTTTGTTGGAATAGAAACCTTCCATTCCTCATCTATTATATCCCGAGGTAAATCCATCACCTTAATTTTTTCTTCCATTGATTTCTGGTTTGAACTTTTTTCCACTATTGTGAAATAAAAATCTAATTTTTTTAATATTTGTTCAATTTCTTTTTCTGCTAATTCTTTTCCCAATCTATTGTTTATATAACTCTTTTTAATTAATATTTCTTTATTTTTTATAGGTTCTGGATAAATATCCGTTGTAGGTCCGTCTACTTTTCCCCCTGCCAATTCGTTAATCAATTTAATTAATCTACCCATTACCATCTCACTATCGTTTGGATCAACTCCTCTTTCAAAACGGTACGAAGAATCAGAGGTTATCTTATGGTAAGTGGAAGACTTTCTTATATTAACAGGATCAAAATGCGCAACTTCTAGTAAGATATCTTTCGTATTTTCATTGATCCCACTTAATTCTCCACCCATTATGCCTCCAAGTGCAATTATGTTATCACCGTCGGTTATAAGTGTTTCTGCTCCTTCCATGGTGTACTCTTTACCATCCAAAAGCAGTATTTTTTCGCCTTTTTTGGCTTTTCTAACAACTATTTGATCCCCTATAAGATCTAAATCAAATGCATGGATGGGGTGACCTGTCTCTAACATTACATAGTTCGTTATATCTACAATATTGTTTATACTTCTTATTCCTGATCTTCCCAATCTTTTAACAAGCCACATGGGGGAGGGACCAATTTTAACATTTTTTACAACTGTTGCCATATATCGATTACATTTTTCATATTCTATTCTTACGGGAAACCCCTCACCTTTACTAATTTTTATATACTCAGGTAATTTAAATCCTACACCACAATCTATCGTTTCTAACTCTTTTGCAACACCTAAATAAGAAAGTAAATCAGGCCTATTGGGGAGTATCTCTATCTCTAAAATTTGATCGTATACATCAAAAAATTTAACAAAATCCGTTCCATTCGCAACGTCATCTACTATTCTATAAACTTTATCCGCATCATTAGATATACCTAATTCTTTCAAAGAACACATCATTCCTTGAGAAATTACTCCCTTAAACTCTCGTTCTTCTATTTTTAAATTATTTGCTAAAGTCGCCCCAGGAAGTGCCACCGGAACTTTTTCACCAACCTTAACTGTAAGATCCCCAGTGACTATATTTTTTATACCTTTCCCTAAATCTATCTTACATACTACTAAATTATCAGCATTTTCAAGCGGAGCTATTTCCTGAATCTCTCCAACTATGATATTATTAAGATTACTCCCGACTTTTTCAAAACCTTCTACATCCGACGAGTGAAGTTTTATCTCTTTTACCAATTCTTCGATATTTTTTGTGACTTTTATATAATCTTCAAGCCAATTTAAGGATACTTTCATCGTTACCTCCCTCTAAAATTTTGCTTGCCTATGCCGTATTGTTGATTATAAAGTTTCTATAAATCTAATGTCATTTTTATAAAATTCTCTTATATCTGGAATGTTATATTTCAACATCGCCACTCTTTCAATCCCCATTCCAAAAGCAAAGCCTTGCCATACTTTCGGATCGTAATTAACGCTTTGAAAAACGTTAGGATGAACTAGACCGGCTCCCAATATTTCTATCCAACCGGTATTTTTACAAACACTACACCCTTTTCCTCCACAAAAGATACAACTGATATCTACCTCAAAACTTGGTTCAGTAAAAGGGAAATAACTCGGACGCAACAATACCGAAACTTTATTCCCGAAAAATTTTTGTGCAAAAACTTCAAGATACATTTTTAAATGTGAAACGGAAACATTTTTATCAACATACAGCCCTTCTACTTGATGAAAAACAGGGGAATGGGTGGCGTCTAATTCATCTTTTCTGTATACCCTTCCGGGAGATATTATAGCCAACGGAGGCTTACTTTTCAACATCGTTCTCACTTGAACGGGAGAGGTATGGGTCCTTAAAAGCTTTTCTTTGTCCAAAGATAAATAAAAAGTATCCTGCATTTCTCTGGCAGGATGCCATTCAGGGGTATTAAGCGCATCAAAATTATACCAAGAATTCTCTATCTCTGGACCTTCAGCTATCGAAAAACCCATTCCGATGAATATTTCTTCTATTTCTTTTCTTGTTTTTGTGATTAAATTTTCTTTTCCAATCTTTCTACGGGCTCCGGGAATTGTAATATCAACCCAGTTTTTTTTCTCCTTTTCTTCCCTTTCTTTTTCTTTCAATTCATTTAACTTTTTATCAAAAATGGTTTCTAATTCTTCTTTTAATTCATTCACAGTTTTACCATATTGTTTTTTTAATGCTACGTCATCGATATCTTTAAGATTGTTCATTAGAGATTTGATCAAACCTTTTTTACCTAAATATTTAGATTTAAGATTTTGAAATTCCTGTATTTCTTTTACTTCTATTAGTTCTCTTTTTAAAGTGCCTATGATTTCATCTCTGTCTATTGTTAAAGACATCAAAATCCTCCTAAATTTTAAAAATTTAACTTTGGAAAATTGTTTTTTTCTAAAATATCAATCGAAAAATTCTTTTGATCCATACACAATAGATTCTCCCAACATATTAACTACCCTATCAGTGGTTGCTTGCAATAGTTCCACAGAATCACTTACTACCAATATACTACAGTCCTTTTTATAATAAGAAATGATCGTTGAAATGTCAGAAAGCTCAGCGTAGTTAATATCACATTTTCTCGCTCCTATAAATATCAAATGACGTCGTTTAGGTTTGTTTTTTAGTATGTTGTATATACTATCTTGCCAAATTTGAGGTACCACTATATGTGTAAAGGATCTTCCTACCCAATTCATTCCGTTGGCCAGAAAACCATTTATTTTAACTTCTTTTGCATACTTTTCAGGTTCAGAAATTAACTTAAAGAAATATGACGTCATTAATTCGGTCTCAGTGGTATATAAACCTAACGAAATACCTTTTTCCAACTTAATTTCTGGAAAGGTGAGAGAAGGTTGTACAATATCCAAAATAAGGCTATTTGAAACTCCTCCCTCAATCACCTTGCACACCTCTTTTTAACATTATTCTGATCTCTTCGATTATTCTCTTAGTATCTATCTTTTTAATTTTACCTGCGTCAATAGTAGAAAAAGTATCTTTAGTTAGATACATCAATGGTTTTAAATTCTCTAATGATCCCTCATTTTCATGGACAGCCACAACTTTTCCAACAACAAACTCATGGTCTCCTGTAGTAAAGGAATTTTCTAAAGTACATTCCATTGAAAAATAACCATCTTCGATATAGGGAGCTTTTACAAATTCAGAATCTTTCATCTTAACTCCGACTGCCAAGAGTTTATCACCTTCTCTTGCGGAAATCCGCCCAAGTTTTACAGATAATTCTGCTTTCTCATATGGTAAAAAAGTAACTGTAAATTCTTTTTCTTTAATTAACATTGGATAAGTATATCTTTGTTTTTTAATAGCAAATCCAAACAAGGGTGGGTTTGCAGAAAGCGGAGTATTCCAAGCTACCGTCATTGAATTGATAAAAGATCCACTTTTAACTGTGATCAAGCACACCGGCATAACCATATTTTTGCTGAATTGATTGATACTCATATTTACCCCTCCAAAAGAAAATTATACCATAACAATAGAAAAATCTGACATTTTCATTGACAATTTGGAAGAAAAAGTTATAATATAATTATCAATTTCCGATATCGAAATTAGATATATATGGAGGGAATAATTTTGATTGAATTTCAAAACGTTTCAAAAAAGTTCCAAGGTAAATACGTTCTAAGAAATTTTAATCTCAAAGTCCAAGAGGGGAGTAAAACCCTTATCTTTGGAAAATCCGGAATTGGAAAAACCACCATTTTTAGATTACTTTTAGGATTCATGAAACCAGATGAAGGACAATTACTATACAAAAATGAACGATTGAATGGTAAAAATATATGGGTTTTAAGAAAAGAGACCGTGTACATAGGGCAGGAACTAGATGTTGTTGACGGGACGGTAAGAGAAATAATTCGTAATATATTGAGTTATAAAATAAACCTTAAAGCACCTTTTGAAGAATCAAAATTAATAGAATTATTTGATTTTTTTGAACTAGAAGCAAATATTTTAGATAAAGACTTCCAAGCTCTTTCGGGTGGTGAAAAGCAGAGAGTTTTGATATCTATCTTTACACTTTTAAATAAAAAGATATACTTACTAGATGAGAGTACCTCTTCACTGGATAGAGAAATGAAAAATAAAGTTATAAAATATTTATTATCAAAAAAAGAATGGACTTTGATAGCAATATCTCATGATCAAGAATGGCTGAATAATGAAGGTTTAAATATAATAGAAATGGGGGGAAATTAAAATGGAACCTACAACTGATCTTTCTTTATTTTCACTTGCAATGGCTTATTTATTAATATTTTTCCCTGTTATTTTGAGTTATATTTTTAATTTGAAAATAAGCCGAGATGCCGTAATTTCAACGATCAGAATGAGCGTCCAACTTTTTATCATGTCTTTAATTTTAGCCTATCTTTTTCAATTTGATCATACATGGTTAAATATAGGCTGGTTATTTTTTATGATCTCCTTTGCCGCATTTCGAGTGATTGGTAGCAGCGGTTTAAATTTTAAAAGGTTTGTTTGGCCGGTATTTTTTGCTCTTACAATTTCTAATTTTATTGTACTTTTTTATTTTGATTTTGTAATTTTAAGGCTAGATAATATTTTCACTGCGAGATATTTCGTTGTAATAGGTGGTATGCTTTTAGGCAACGCTTTAACAGGAGATATTATTGGAATAAGTAATTTTTACAAAGATATACAAAGAAATAAGCAGAGATATTTTTTTGCCTTGGGAAATGGAGCTACCGTTTATGAAGCCACACTTCCATACTTAAGGAGTGCGTTGATATCTGCTCTCAGACCAACCATAGCAAACATGGCTACAGTTGGAATTGTGTATCTACCAGGAATGATGACCGGCCAGATTTTGGGAGGTGCATCTCCAGAAACAGCGATAAAATATCAAATTGCTATTTATGTATCTATTTTAACATCTGTCTCTCTTACTATAACACTAACAATATTATTCACAATGAAAAGTAGCTTCGATGAGTATGGGATACTTCGAGAAGATATATTTAAAAAATAAAAAAAGAAGGTGTTCTAAAACGAAAAAAACGGCTATGGGTTTTATAGTTGTTATGGGAATTGTAAGTTTATTCGCAGATATCACCCACGAAGGGGCAAGAAGTTTAATCGGTCCGTATTTAGGTTTATTAGGAGCAAGTGCAACAGCGGTGGGAATCATTTCTGGTTTAGGTGAGTTCATAGGTTATGGTTTGAGGTTGTTAACGGGTTATTTAAGTGATAAAACTCGTAGATATTGGCTCTTCACTTTTTTAGGCTATGGAATGGATCTATTTTCTGTTCCTTTATTAGCTCTTGCAGGAAGATGGGAAATAGCAGCTATGCTGATAATTATGGAAAGAACAGGAAAAGCTATAAGAAAGCCTTCGAAAGATACACTTATGTCATACGCAGCACGAAATGTGGGAAGTGGTAAAGGATTTGCCATAGCAGAGGTACTCGATCAAATTGGAGCTGTCTCAGGACCTGTAATTTTAAGTTTAATCCTATTATTCAAGTCAGGCGATGAGTTAACAAACTACCGATTAGCATTTGCAATATTGTTGATACCTGCATTGATTACCCTAGTTTTGTTGTCGATTAGTAGATTGAATTTTCCCCAACCCAAGAAGTTTGAAGTAAAAGAGGATAAGATCAACTTTGAGGGAATATCAAAATCGTACTGGTTGTACTTAGTAGCCATCTCCTTAATTGCTGCAGGTTTTGCGGATTTTCCTTTGTTGGCTTTCCATTTTCAAAGAATTGATATTTTCAATTCAACCATGATACCTTTTATGTATGCGATAGCTATGGGCGTTGATGCGGTTTCTGCATTGATCTTTGGTTTGTTTTATGACAAAGTTGGAGTCACCAGTCTTATAATCGCCTCTAGTCTTTCGATATTTTTTTCTCCCTTTTCATTTTTATCTAACTCTTCATTGTTAGTGATCTTAGGGGTTATTTTGTGGGGAGTCGGAATGGGAGCCCAAGAATCCATTTTAAAATCTGTAGTAGCTGATATCGTGACCCCTGAGAAAAGAGGTACAGCCTATGGCTTTTTTAACGCTATCTTTGGCCTTTTTTGGTTCATAGGCAGTGCGTTTATGGGGATCTTGTACGATCATACAGTCGTAAGTTTGGTTGTCTTTTCCATGATAATAGAAAGTGCAGCTGTTTTCACTCTTTTCCTGTTCAAATTTAAACTTGTTAACACTCTAAATAAAAATGAAAGGGGGTAAATACTCATAGAAGAATCAAAAGATCATATTAAAACGAATAAATATTTAAATAAAATTTTAAATGGTTTAATTCAAATACACATATTGCACCATGCACAAAAAACACCTATCTATGGAAGTTGGATGATTTCTGAGTTAAAAAGGCACGGTTACAATATAAGTCCCGGTACTTTGTATCCATTACTACACAAGATGGAAAAAGAAAATCTTCTGGCTAAAAGGATTGAAATAGTAGAAGGTAAAAAAAGGATATATTACTCTATTACGAGCCAAGGAGAAAACCTATTAAAGAAACTAAGAGGAAAAGTAAAAGAACTATTTCATGAAATCATATAAAAAGAAAAGTTGGAGTTTGTCCTTACATTCTCATTTAAAAAGTTATGATATAATTAAAAAACATAGAAAAAGGAACGGGGAAAAATCGAAAGAGGGAGGGCAAAATTGTGAATTTAGAGGAGTATGTTTTAAATAAGGCAAGAAAGGCTAAAGATACTTCAAGAAGCTTTAGTTCAACTTCTGATACGGACAAGATCAAAATTCTTAACTGTATTTCAGAAGAGTTAATCGCAAATAAAAACTATATAATATCAGAAAATCAAAAAGATGTTGAAGCAGCTAAAGACACAGGAATGTCAAACAGCCTTTTAGATAGGTTGTTACTTAACGATGAAAGAGTCAGCAAAATGGCTAAAGGTGTGCAAAAAGTGGCTCAACTTCAAAGTAGCGTTGGCAACATCTCTGAGATGTGGAAAAGGCCAAATGGATTGATGATTGGAAAGATGGTAGTTCCATTAGGTGTAATCGCTATTATATATGAAAGTAGGCCAAATGTAACGGTGGATGCAGCGGCTTTATGTATAAAATCCGGTAACTGTGTGGTATTAAGAGGCGGTTCTGAAGCGATCCATTCTAACAACGCCTTGGTAAAGATTATCCATCAAGCTATTGAAAGAGCTGGTTTTTCAAAGGATATAGTGCAGTTCATTGAGGTAACAGATAGAAAAGCTGTTGATGAATTGATGAAGTTGTACGAATACATCGATGTGCTGATACCTCGAGGCGGTCCATCTTTAATTAAAAATACCGTTGAAAATTCTATGATCCCTGTTATACAAACGGGGGCGGGGAACTGTCACGTGTATGTTGATAAACAAGCAAATCTTGAAAAGGCACTTAAAATCGTTGAAAACGCTAAAACCAGTAGGCCTTCTGTCTGTAACGCAGCAGAAAAATTATTGATCCACAAAGATATCGCAAAAGAGTTTCTACCAAAAATATACTCAATCTTTGAAAAGAAAGTAGAATTGAGAGGTTGTGAAAAAACCTTGAAAATAATACCTAAAATGAAACCGGCACAAGACGATGATTGGTCAACTGAATATTTGGATTATATAATGGCCGTTAAAATAGTTGATAGTACTGAAGAAGCTATAAACCATATAAACAAGTACAGTACAAAGCATTCCGAAGCGATAATCACTGAGAATTATACAACCGCTCAAAAATTCCTAAACGAAATAGACTCTGCAGCTGTTTACGTCAATGCTTCCACGAGATTTACCGATGGCGAAGAGTTCGGTTTCGGTGCGGAAATGGGAATAAGCACACAAAAATTGCATGTCAGAGGGCCTATTGGAATCAATGAGTTAACAACCACCAAATACATTATCTTGGGAAACGGGCAGGTCAGATAGTATGGATAAAAAGCTATGTGTAATAGGATTGGGAAAAATGGGAAGCACCTTAATAAAAGGTTTAATTCAAACTAAAACACTTAAAAGAGAACAAATAATAGGAACAGATCTCTTTGAATACGATTCTGAAAGAAATTCTAATTACTGTGACATAAAAACCATGACTGATAACGCAAAAGCTGTGAAAGAATCCGACATCGTTCTTTTAGCTGTGAAACCGCAAGTAATAGACAAAGTATTGAAGGAAATAGGCCCCTCTTGTGAAGATAAGATAGTTATATCAATAGCTGCAGGAGTAAGTCTGCACCATTTGGATAAATCTTTACCAAATTCATCAAAGATAATTAGAGCAATGCCCAATACTCCTATTTTAGTTGGTGAAGGCGTTATTGCTATAAGTAAAAAGAATAACGTTGAAGAAAATGATTTGAGAACGGTTATGGAGATTTTGGAAAGTGTTGGAAAAGTATATTTGGTTGAAGAAGATATGATGGACTCGATAACTGCTTTAAGTGGGAGCGGACCTGCATATGCCTATATAATGATAGAGGCTTTATCCGACGGTGGTGTCCTGATGGGTTTGCCTAGAGAGCTTTCTACTGAATTTGCGGCAAGAACTTTACTCGGGGCTTCAAGAATGGTTTTAGAAACACAAAAACATCCCGGAGAGTTAAAAGATATGGTTACTTCCCCAGGAGGCACAGCAATAAAAGGAATAGAAGTTTTAGAATCTCGTGGTTTAAGAGGTATCCTTATGGACGCAGTAAAAGAAGCAACTATAAGGTCGAAAGAACTGAATTCACAAAGAGGTGTTGATATTGATTGAAAGGTACTCTCTTTCTCCAATTAAAGACATTTGGACTTTAGATGCTCAGTATAAGAGATGGCTTGAAGTAGAAGTAGCTGTAATAGAAGCCTTCGAAGAACTGAATCTTGCTCCCAAAGGTACATCCAGAAATATTCGACAAAAAGCAAAATTAGACGTTCAAAAAATATTAGATACAGAAAAAATAGTGGATCATGACGTCATAGCCTTTATAAAAGTCGTAACTGAAGATATGGGAGATGAGGCAAGATACTTTCACAAGGGCCTGACATCATCAGATATTGTCGATACAGCTTTATCGTTAGCTATAAAAAGAGCAGGAGAGGTTATTCTTGATGAGCTAACTAAATATATAGCTAATCTGAAAAAAATGGCTGTTGATCATAAGTATACTATTATAGTTGGAAGAACCCATGGGGTACACGCCGAACCAACGTCTTTTGGATTAAAAATTTTAGGATTTGTCGCAGAAGAAGAAAGAAACAAAGAAAGGTTAGAAAAGGCTATAGATAACATTTCTCAAGGTAAACTCAGCGGAGCCGTTGGAAATTATGCTAACATAGAACCAAAAGTAGAGGAAATCGCTTTGAAAAAACTCAACCTCAGACCTTGTAAAGTATCTACTCAAGTTTTGCCAAGGGATCTTCATGCTGAATTTTTCAGCGCTTTAGCTATGATAGGAAGCAGTATAGAAAGACTTGCTATAGAAATCAGGCACTTTCAAAAAACAGAGGTCCTGGAAGTAGAAGAACCTTTTAAAAAAGGGCAACGGGGTTCTTCAGCGATGCCCCATAAGAAAAACCCCATATTGTGTGAAAGGTTGACGGGGATGTCAAGAATGCTAAGATCTTATCTATCTTCTGCTTATGAGAATATCTCCTTGTGGCACGAAAGAGATATTTCTCATTCCTCTGTAGAAAGAGTGTTTATACCGGATGCAACCATGCTTACTTACTATATGTTGAATAAAGCAAATTACCTAGTTCATAATTTAGTGGTTCACAAAGATAGAATGAAAGAAAACATAGAAAAATCTTATAATTTAATTTATTCTCAAAGGGTTTTGTTGAAGTTAGTTGAATTAGGGGTAAGCAGGGAAGAAGCTTACAAAATAGTTCAAGAAAACGCTATGAAAGCTTGGAATGAAAGACGTGATTTTAAAGCTATTTTATTGGAAGATAAAAGAGTAAGGGAAAAATTATCAGGGAAAGAAACACTTGAAGATATCTTCTCGCCTGATTATTATCTAAAAAATGTAAATGAGATTTATGAAAGGTTTAATTTATCTTGAATGGAGGCATAAACCATGAAACTTACTTTAAGTGATTTTAAAATTAAAATCCCCGACATAAACATCGATAACACCTCAGAAATTAAAATTGGTTCTTATCAAGATTACACCATACAAACGGATGCATGTGAAATACTGCAATTTGCCTTGGAAAGCAGCAACGATTCAAACAACGTTTTCGTAGTTGGTCCAAATCGTAGCGGTAGAAGAGATATGACGCGGAAGATAATAGAAAAAATATCTTTATCTCAAAGAGCCCCTCAAGATCTTATGTATGTTTTTAATTTCAAGGAAGAAAAGAAACCCAAGCTGTTGAAACTGCCCGCAGGAGAAGCTAAAAATTTCAAATCTGAATTACAATCTATTATTAATTCGTCTGTACAAGTTTTAAATAAGACTATGCAAACAGAAGAATTTCAACAAAGGTTAAGCTCATTAGAAAAAGATTACAATGAACAGAGGGAAAAATTATGGTCTGATCTAAGAAAACAGGCTCAAGCTCTTGGTTTTATACTTGAGGCTTCTGAAAAAGGTATAGTGAGTGTTCCAGTGTACAATGGCAAAAAAATAAGCAGTTCTGAGTTTGAAAACCTTCCAGAAGAGATAAAAGAGTACTTTCGAAAAAATTCAGAGAAGTTGAGAGAATTAATTGAAAAAACTATGGTAAAGATCACGGAGATGGATAAAGAATACTGGGAAGAAGTCAAAAACTTACGACGTTATTGGGCTGCATTTAGCTTAACTAAGCTTTTTGAGCCCCTTGAAAAGAAATATCTTAAATATTCGGATGTTTTTGAATACCTTCAAAACTTAAAAGAAGACATAGCTTCTCACCTATCCCAATTAACTTCCGAAAATCAAAACCTAATAACTTATCTTAAAGAAAAAAGATACAACGTCAACATTGTAGTGGATAATTCTTATCTACAAGGCGCTCCTGTCATAGAAGAAGACAATCCTACTTTTTCCAATTTGGTTGGTAGAATAGAGTATTATTCACAAATGGGACTCCTTCAAACTGATTTTACAATGATAAAATCGGGAGCTTTTCACAGGGCAAACGGTGGTTATCTAATAATGGAAGCAGAAAAAGTTTTAAAAAAACCTTACGCTTGGGAGGTAATTAAGAGAGTTTTAGCGGAAAAAGAAGTGAAAATTGAAAATATTCAGACCGCTGAAGGCTATTCGAGTTTTGAAAGTTTGGAACCAGAACCGTTATCTTTAGCCGTTAAAGTGATACTTATTGGAGAAGAATGGGTGTACGATTTATTAAGACTTTACGATAGTGAATTTGAAAAACTTTTCCCTATAAAATCACAATTTGACTATGAGACAGATTTAAATAACGATAATTTGAATAGATTTTTAGCCTTCTTAAGCAACACAGTTGAAGAAAACGATATCTCACATTTTACAAAAGATGCGATTAAGGAGATTATCAAGTACAGTTGTAGGTTGAATGGAAACAACAAAAGGTTCTCTTTAAAATTGGGAGAAATTAAAAATCTACTAATTGACTCTTTCAATATTTCTCAAAAAAATGGAACATCCCCATACATAACCTCCAAAGATATAAAAGACACTATAAAGTTTAGAGAAAAGATGTTTTCATTTCATAAGAAAAAATTATTCAATGCAATAAAAGAGAAAAAGATTGACATAAGGATTGAAGGCTCTGAAATTGGACAAATTAATGGATTAACTGTTTTGGATACAGGAGATTTCACCTTTGGCCATCCAGTCAAGATAACAGCAAAAAGTTACAGATCCTCTTCTGAAAAAATCATAAACATCCACAGAGATATCGATTTAAGCGGAAAAATATACAAAAAATCCTCATTGATAATAGAAAACTATTTCAAACACAAATTTTCTTCTTTCATAGAAACAGGCTTCGGTGTTTCTTTAAATTTCGAACAAGTTTATACCCTCATCGAAGGAGATAGCGCTACAATAGCAGAAACGCTGGCTTTAATGTCTTCTATAGCTAACATTCCATTGAAACAAAATATTGCCATTACCGGATCTATGAATCAAAACGGAGAAGTTTTACCGGTTGGAGGAATAATCGAGAAAATAGAAGGATTTTACGATGCCTGTAAAAATCTTAATTTTACAGGAGACCAAGGGGTGATTATTCCAAGTAAGAATATCGATAATATCGTATTGAAAGACGAAATAAACGAAGATATACAAAATGGGAAGTTCCATATTTGGGCTATTGATAATATAGACGAAGGGATCGAACTAATGACAGGCTACAAAGCAGGAATACCAAACGAAAAGGGAGAATATGAAGAAGGTACATTTTATTACTATGTGAGTGAAAACCTCAAGAAATTATCAAAAGAAGAGAAAAAAGGAAAAAACGAAGAAGAAAACAAATAACTGTCCACTTTTAAAACCCCCATCATATATATTGATGGGTGTTTTTAATTATAAACCATAAATTGCAGAAAACTTCTCTTGGCTTTGTCAGCTGAGAGAGCTCCCCACCCATTTTAAACTTTATCCTTAAATCCCTTTAATTTGGCATCGTTAATACTACAGCCTCTTGTGTTATCCTTTTCCCAGCTACTACTGTGAAGAAAAATAAAAATATCCCTCCTAACAGTATCCATAACAGTATGTCATTGAACTCTTCTGTCACAGGAGACTTTCTCTACACACCCCATAAATTGATAACAGCTTCTTTGTTTTCTTTCCCAAACCCCCTAGTATTTTATTCCATCATGCTTCCTTTTCTCTTTTAACTTTTTAATTATTTAAAAAGTTTCCCATTTACATATTTTTTGTGGGAGAGAAGACTCAAAGAAATATCTCTTAAGGTCTCTGTGATTGTATATGTAGAGGATATTTTTCCCATCGGCATTTACATTTTCATCAAAGGCAAACTTCGGATAGTAAAGCAAATTTGGACTATTTATATACAATCTTATATTCAAATCTTCATCTAATACGAATATTTCCACTTCACTTTGAATCTATGATATACACTAAGCCGTTCTCTGACAAAAGATACACATTACCTTTTCGGCTAACTATATCCAATATTTCGCTTTCATTGTCAAGCAAATTAACAATAAAGCTTTCATCAAATTCTAAACTTACTGAAAAAGTGAAGGTGATAGAAATCGAAATAAACACTATCAAAAATTGCCCTCTCAACATTTTCATTTTTTTCCTTCCTTTCTTTATATTTCATACAAAAATGAATTTCTTATATGGAAGAGAAAAATTTCCTCTTCCCCTATAATAATAAATTACTTATCTTCCTTTCAACAAACGTATACCATAGTAGCTAAACTAATCAGCATAAGTACGGACCAACCTCCTAATAAGCAACCACTACAAATAAAACACCCCGCACACTCAGCGCCTTCTAAGGTGTATTCAGGGTTCAGATTATTCATATTTTCATTCTCCTCCTAGTACAAGGTTTTTTAATTGCCTTCAAATATACATTGATAAAGTATTACAGAGATCGGTCAAAAAAACTTATGTTAAAATTATTTACGATGTTTTTTATCGGATATGATGCCTTTGTCTTTCTTTTGGTTATTATAAGAGGGTTATGATATAATAAACTCTAGAATAAAATATAAAAGCTTCAAGAGTTATTAACATTCCAAAGAAAGGGTTTTTGAAGTAAATTTTATTTCATATTTTTGTTGCTATTGGGTAAAGGAAAAAGAGGTATATAAATGAACATTAAACTATTGGTTGAAATTGTGAATAAAGGACAGTTCATAAGACCGATTTTGAATTATGTTATTCATTACTTAGAAAGTGATAGACCAGATAAAAATAAAAGCATTGTCAATTACATAAACGTTTTAAAATTAAAATGGGATGTTAAATACTATGAAGCCCTTGAGATAATAGATGAAGAGATAAAGGGGCTGAAAAAAGGTGGTTTGTATTGTCTTTTAACGAAGAAAGATACGAAGAAGCAGCTCGCTTAAACATTGAAGCATTTAAGGTACTACAATTTAAAAGATATACCCAAAGAATTCACACCGAAAGTACCAAAAGAGATTAATTCATTCGTGAAAAAATACACGTTGAAAAGAAAACCTTCTGCTATTTCTTTTTATGTTTTTGAAGGGGAAGAAAGAGAAGAGTTCATCAAAATTAGCAACAATTTTTAATTGAAAAAACGCCCATGTTGGGCGTCTTTTCAAAGATTAGGTTCTCTTGAAAATAGTGACTAATCAAACTTTCATACAATCAACTGACTTTCTATTATTTCTCTGTAAATGGGAGCATTTTTTAATAACTCTTCATGTACTCCTTCTCCTTTTATCTCTCCATCTTTCAACAGTATCACTTTGTCAGCCTTTCTTATCGTTGACAATCTGTGGGATATTATTATCAAAGTCATCTTGTACTCTTTCAATTCATCGAATATTTCTTCTTCTGTTTGAGAATCTACCCCTGACGTTGCTTCATCCAGTATCAATACCTTTGGTTCCCTTATCAATGCTCTTGCTATCGCTACTCTCTGCCTTTGCCCATCCGATAACTTACTTCCTCTTTCTCCAACTACTGTGTCGTATCCTTCATCTAAAAGTCCTATGAATTTATCTACCTTAGCTTTCTTTACCGCTTTCATGAATTCCTCTTCAGTGAATTCATCATCCAACATTATGTTTTCTTTGATCGTCATGTTGAATAAATAATCATCTTGCCTAACAATGATAATATTTTTTCTTAATTGCTTCAGATTATATTTTTTAACATCTATACCATTGATCATAACTTTTCCTGTAGTAGGTTCGTAAAATCTTGGGATTAGATTGACAAAAGAGGATTTGCCTGCACCACTTGTTCCAACAATTGCGACCTTTTCTTTTGTTCCAATGGTTAAATTTATATCATGCAGGACGGTGTTGTCTTTATATTTAAAACAAATGTTTTCAAAGGTAATAGGGTAATCATTGTTAGGAAAAGGTTCTTCTTCTCTCATTTTTTCTTCT
Source organism: Petrotoga sp. SL27 (assembly GCF_002924605.1). Taxonomy (NCBI): domain Bacteria; kingdom Thermotogati; phylum Thermotogota; class Thermotogae; order Petrotogales; family Petrotogaceae; genus Petrotoga; species Petrotoga sp. SL27. The sequence continues at coordinate 104,191 of NZ_JAIP01000002.1, forward strand.
GGGAAATTATGTATTTCAAAGATACGTTCTGAAATTTGTCGGACTCTTTGCATTTGGATATAGAAACTGCTAAGATTTCTTATAGGAGTAAATATCCAACCCAGGTAAGCATAAAACCCCATTAGGGTTCCAAGGGTAGCTTTTCCTTTTAATATTAGATACGCACCACAACCCAGTATCAAAACAGGGATCAATTCATATATAAAAGACATAAAATCCTCAGCAGATTGATTAAACATATTCAGTCTGTTTTTTCTCTCAACCCAAATCCATGATATTTTCGAGAATTGTTTTGAAAAAAATTTTTCTTTACAAAAAGATTTTATTGACACAAGACCTCCTATTTTTTCTCTCAATTCTTCAGTAAGATCACTGTAAGCGATCCTTTCTAACTCAGAACTCTTTTGAAGTTTTTTATCAAATGCTCGAAGTGAAAAATAGTAAAAAGGAACCATAATGAAGGTTATAACAGCAAGTTGCCAATTTAGATATAATAAAACCGAAGAAACAAGGATGAGTTGTATAATATTATAGGTTATTACTGAAATTCCTGCTCCAAGGAAAAAGGAAACTTCCAACGTATCGGAAAGCACTCTTGACATGAAATCACCAATTTTGTTATGCGAAAATTCTTTTATAGGGATCGTTAGTATTTTTTTAAACATGTAAATTTGTTCGTCTCTTGCTGCTAAATTGGTAGATTTATAATAACCATAATTGACAATAAAGGAAATTAACCTTTCAGTTAATATTACGGTTGTAAAAAGGATAACAAATGGTAATATTTGCGAAAATTCATGGTTACCAATGATATCATCAATTAAATATTTGATTAAAAAGGGACTTAGAATAGAAACCAATAACAATAATGGTGTGAGAATCAGAGGGGTTTTCTGATACTTTAAGTATTTTTTAGAGTATTTTAACAATTTTCTCAAACTTTGAACGTTTTCTTTTTTCAATTTTGTACCTCCTGAGATGTAATTTTGGCATATTCTAAAAGCAACTCTTTTACTGTTTGTTTTCGAATTTCGCAATCAGAGAAAGAAGGAACCATATTCCCTTTTAGCAAATAATTTGCGGAGGGACAACCAGAACAATAATTTTCTAAATAACAGTTTTTACATTTATCGTATTTTGCCTTTTCAACTATTTTTTTTTGCTTAAGTGCGAAGTTTTCTAAATTCATTTTTAATTTTTCTATATTTTCTCCAACATTCCCTATCTTGAATTTTTCCATTCCGACTAACATATGACAGGGGTAAATATCTCCAAATGTATCTACTGCATAGCCCTCAATTCCCCCATCACAGAAATATTTACTAGGAACATAACTTAGAACAGTATTTTCAACATGTTTTTTAAACTTATCTATACTATATCTTGGATAAGAAGTTACGTTTTTTACGGATTTTAACATTTTAACATGATATTCATACAATATTTCTATTTCAACGTCTCTTGGCAAAGCCAAAGAAGGATCTTTAGAGATTACAGGAATTACAAAAACCAACGATTCCTTTAATCCTAATTCTTCTTTAAAGTAATTTATTAAATCTGATGGTAATATCCCTTTGTCAAAATGGATCTTTGTATAAGTAACTTCGATTGCATGAGGTTGACCATATTTTTTTAAATAATTGAGATTTCCAATGACAGAGTTATAAGATGGTTTACCATTCTTAAAAGGTCTTAAAATATTTTGAATTTCAGAAGGTCCATCACAGCTAACTGTCAATCGTATTTCTGGATAAACTTGTAATAGTTTTGCAAACTTTCTCACTATTTCTTCAGGTACGCCTAATCCACTTTCTACAAGGAAATCTGGTTTCTTCTGAATAATTTTTTCGGAAAATAATTCTTGTATTAATTTAATTGTGTACTCTATTAGTTCTAAATTTAATAGAGGTTCTCCACCAAAAAACTGAATCATCCCTATATTATCAAAAATTGAAAGAAAAGATTCCAAGCTGTTTTTTACGGCTAGAGGTTTCATAAAAGAAGGGTAACCATATGTTCCTTTTTTAGCATAGCAATAAAGGCAACCTAACAAGCATTTTTGGGATATTAAGAGATTGAGCTGACGTAGGTTCTTACTTTCTTTTTTTAAATTTAAATCTTGAAGTAACTCTATTAGTTCATTTTCTAATTCGGGAGATTTATTTATTTCTCTTATAATGAATTTATTTATTTCTTCTTGATTTTCTATTTCTAGAAGTTTGTTAAAGAATTCTGTATGCTTTTTGTCTAACGAATATGCATTTAAAGTTAATTTATCCCACAAAACAGTGGCTCCGTTTTTTTGGAACAAGGAAAAATCTTGCATCCGCTTTTTTTTTGTGATTATCAAATCGAGTGCTTTGTTCAATTAATTCACATCCTTTCGAGTTTGATTTTCATTAGTTAAACTTATATCATGTATCAAGGATTCCTTTTTTCAAGGAATCCTTGATCTTAATCACCATCTACTTTACTAATCCGCTTTATGTGGCAGGTTGATTACCACAAGAACCGATAAAGCAACCACAAGCGAGGACGTATTTGCTCATAGAGTTTAATTTTATCATTATTCTCCTCCTCCTTTCGAATTAATCTTTTTCTTTCCCTGCAGGGTTGCTTCTTGCCGGCAAATAATTCCTAACTTCGCAATCTTTTCTTTCGAAAACTTATCTAGATACTTTCTTAAATCTTCTAAGCTTTCCCAAGCGTTGTTTTTTGTCTAGAGTAACTGGCCCAAACAAGCATTTACTCTACTTCTTCCACAACATTTACAATCTCAGTCTGTTCTATACCAGATGTACCATTTTCTCATCCATCAGCCCCTCCAAAAACAAATATACCCCCTAACACCAGTACACTGATCAACAAAACAACAAAAAATTTCTTCATCCTCTTTCACCCCCTTGAATTATTCTTTTAATTTAAAACTAATATCTCAAATAATCCAACCCTTCACTTTAATCATACACTTTCCCATATGGTTTTCAAGTGTTTTTTTAATTGTCTTCAAATATACATTGATAAAGTATTACAGAGATCGGTCAGAAAAAGCTTATGTTAAAACCAAACTCGATAATTTTTGTTATCTTTAAATTACTTATATTCTCTTTTTCTTTTTTTATCTGTATTATGGTACAATTGTGTTTGAATGATTTCGATCTATTTTTAGAAAAATTTCTAAGTTGAATTAAAGTAAACGAATATTCCATTATTATAACGCTGTGTAAATATTTTTTGAGGATAAGGAGGTTCATAGAATGAATCTTCGATCTTTGGTTGAAATTGTGAATAAAGGACAGTTCATAAGACCAATTTTGAATTATGTTATTCATTACTTAGAAAGTGATAGACCAGATAAAAATAAAAGCATTGTCAATTACATAAACGTTTTGAAATTAAAATGGGATGTTAAATACGATGAAGCCCTTGAGATAATAGATGAAGAGATAAAGGGGCTGAAAAAAGGTGGTTTGTATTATCTTTTAACGAAGAAAGATACGAAAAAGCAGCTCGCTTAAACATTGAAGCATTTAAGGTACTATGATTTAAAGGATATACCAAAAGAATTCACACCGAAAGTACCAAAAGAGATTGATCCATTCGTGAAAAAATACACGTTGAAAAGAAAACCATCTGCTGTTTCTTTTTATGTTTTTGAAGTGGAAAGAAGAGAAGTGTTCATCAAAATTAGCAACAATTTTTAATTGAAAAACGCCCATGTTGGGCGCCTTTTCAAAATCATTTCAATAACTCTTTTAGTTCTTCTATGGTTATTTCTAACAAGTTATCCCCTATGTAATCTATCGTTTTTTAGCCTGCTCTTCTTATCTTATCTTTTATTTCTTCAGTTAATTGGTTACCGAATCTTTTGCTTAAATTTTTTATAATGAATTCTATAAATCTTTTCCTTTCTTCAAGTTTACCTTCACTCTTAGCTTTTTCTCTGTCTCTTTTTGCTATCTCTTCTAATGTGTCAAACCTACTTGGACCTCCATTTCTTCTAGCTCTTTGTACCTTTCTATCTCTTTGTATCCAGCCTTTCACATCCGTTAGCTATGCCTACTTATAGACATAAATACATTCCAACCAATATCTTATTTAAATGGCAATTAATTATGATACAACTTTAACTCCTGACTAATTAACCTCTATTTTCGGGAAAGAATCGGGCTCACTTTTTCTTAATCTAAAACTGCATCTGGATTATTTTCTTCTAGGTTCATTACTACTTTATTAAATAGCATTAAAACACAATGAAAACAAGCATTAATTTCACTAATTTGATTCCTCAACATTCTC